>JBHLNW010000047.1:0-25533 GCA_048941185.1 Promethearchaeota archaeon | reverse complement strand
ATAAGTTCTCCAGGATTTCCATCTGTATAATCCCCTGTATACATATAAGTTATTTCTGGAGGTAAAATGTCATCATCTGTAATGTTAATCCAAATAATAATAGTGGAATTTAATATATCATCAGTTCTATCATCATCCGCGTCACATGCTGTAAAGGTAAATTTGTAATTCCCCAAAGTGCTGGGCACTTGATAAATTCCACTGGGATCTATAGATAAACCTGAATTATCTGAAGCATTCACAATAAGTTCTCCAGGATTTCCATCAGTATAATCCCCTGTGTAAACATAAGTTATTTCTGGAGATAAAATGTCATCATCTGTAATATTAATCCAAACAGTAATAGTGGAATTTAATATATCGCCAGATCTATCATCATCCGCGTCACATGCTGTAAAGGTAAATTGGTGATTCCCCAAAGTGCTGGGCACTTGATAAATTCCACTGGGATCTATAGATAAACCTGAATTATCTGAAGCATTCACAATAAGTTCTCCAGGATTTCCATCAGTATAATTCCCTGTGTAAACATAAGTTATTTCTGGAGATAAAATGTCATCATCTGTAATATTAATCCAAACAGTAATAGTGGAATTTAATATATCGCCAGATCTATCATCATCCGCGTCACATGCTGTAAAGGTAAATTGGTGATTCCCCAAAGTGCTGGGCACTTGATAAATTCCACTGGGATCTATAGATAAACCTGAATTATCTGAAGCATTCACAATAAGTTCTCCAGGATTTCCATCAGTATAATTCCCTGTGTAAACATAAGTTATTTCTGGAGATAAAATGTCATCATCTGTAATATTAATCCAAACAGTAATAGTGGAATTTAATATATCGCCAGGTCTATCATCATCCGCGTCACATGCCATAAATGTAAAATTGTGACTCCCCAAAGTATTGGGCACTTGATAAATTCCACTGGGATCTATAGATAAACCTGAACTATCTGAAACATTCACAATAAGTTCTCCAGGATTTCCATCAGTATAATTCCCTGTGTAAATGTAAGTTATTTCTGGAGATAAAATGTCATCATCAACCAAATTAAAAGATTCTAATTTTTCAACATAATCATCCCATAGAAAATTAAGAAAATATTCTACTTTAGCTATTAATGATACATTTTCTTCAATAATATTAGTATCAATTATTATAGGGCCAACAATATGATTTTCAGATTTCCCATCTACATTGATTAAATCAGAGAAACCTAAATTGGAAATATCAAATACTTTGATGTAATGATTACCTGATTCTTCGTACCATTTTCCACTTGAATTGTTAGACTTTATATAGATTTTTAAATTCTCAGCAACATACCACATAGAGGGGGATGATTCTACCTCAATATTAACATATAACTTTAATTGATCATCATCATGTTTCAAATACAGGATATCTCCAATACGAACCGTATTATGAATTAACTGACTTTTTAAGTTTGTAATCTCTTCACCAGTTAAAGAGTCATTATACTTACCCATGACATAATTAGTGAAGATATCAATATTATTTTCAAAAAGAGGATCATTTGTAATAGTATTATTTAAATTATTTTCAGAATCACCATATATCTGTAAGATTATATAATTTCGCCAATCTAAATAACTCCAATTAAGTGCATCTTGAGCATACACATCTGTCCAAAATTTTTGAAATTTTTGATAAGCCGAAAGATTTTCAGATTCTTGAAGTCCATCATTCAAGCGAAGATTTGATAAATTGTTGACGGGTTCTTTATTGATTTTAGAGTTTAAAGAATCTTCTTGATTTATGATTACTGCTGTAAAAATAAAGAAAAGAAATACAGCGGTTAATGATATTATTATTTTGAGATTAATTTTATTCATAGAATATAGATATAGATAATTTTAGATATTATTGTCAAATATTATTCAGCAAATTAAAAGATAATTATTACATATTTAAATATTAACTAAATTGACCGATTTCTAGTTTTTCACATGATAGAAAAGAAAATTGAAAGATTTGGATTAAATTTAAAAGTTTTTTAAAAGATGGGAGATTTTTAACTAAATATTAACCTATTAATATTCTCTCTAGTTTTTCTCTATAGAGATTATATTTTTTAGTCTATCGAGAATTTAGAAAAATTCAATTTATTCACTTGAAAAAAAAGAAAATTTCTCATAAGTATAATTAATCAATTATAGACTGATTAAAAAAGACTAGAATTTTGACTAAATTTATTATAATTTTCATTATTTAGAAAATATAATGTTTTATTTGCGAGAGATTTTTTAGATAGGATGCCATTTTCATGAAGTTTGTCAGTATATTTAGTTACTGTAGTTGAATGCATATTTAATTGCTCAGAAATTTGAGTTCTTGTTATCCCTTCTTGATGTTCTTTTAGTAAGTTTATTATTTCTTTACACTTATCTGTTGATATTAAATAAATTATCCTTCTGTACTCCGCTTTTACATTGATATCGAAATAGGTTTCTTTATTCTCAATTTTTTCTTTGCAGATATACATAAACTTGATTAAAATATTCAGATGCCATTCTACTACAGGAATATTGAGATCCAAATTAGAAACAATATTATAAAAATAGACTCCAGGATTTTTTTGAATATATTTATAAATTCTTTTTCTATTAAAATTTGATAAAATTTCATTTTTAGTGAGTTTTGACCCTTCTACTACAAAATTTTTTTCTATAAGAGATTTTAAAATCGTTCTGATACCATTTATATTAATATTTAGGCCAGATTTCGCAAATCTAGAGCTTATAAAAGGGATAATATCGTTTACACAGAAGAATCTATTCTTATCTAAATATTCGTTAATTACTTCTAAGACGCTTTGTTCATAGCTAGTAATTATTTCTCCCCTTTTATAATCACTTACTTATTTTGTTTTATTAATTTTAGATATCAGTTTTATCTAATTTATCCAAGATATTATTTATTATTTCATCCCTTTCTTTTGGAGTTAATGCTAGCATTTCTTTAATGAACTTGATTTTCATATTTCCCTTCAAACCTATTGCATCAACCTTATTTAAAAATTTTTCTGAAACAATTGTTAATTCTATTTTTTCTAAATGAAGTCTCTTCTTTTCTGTTATATTTTCATCAAAAATCTGGAGTAATAAATCTCGATTAGTCAAATCACTGAGAATCTCTTTTGAAAAAGGTTCTGAGCCAATAAATCGCCTTGAAATAATATTTTCAAGTATCTCATTCCTTTCTTTTGGGCTTAAAGCAAGCATTTCTTTTACGAATTCTTGTTTCTCATTTTCATCAAATCCCAATTCATCAATTTTTCTCAAAAATTCATTATTTATCGTTGTAAGTAGTACTTTTTCTTCCTTAGATATATTATCAGTAAGGAAGTCTTTTTCAACAATGTTAAATAATAATTTCTTATTAGACGTAGTATTCAAAATTTCTTTTGCAGAAGGTCCAAGCCAAGATTGATAATCTTTATCCTCTATTTCAAATAGGGGTGGAATTTTTCTAGATTTAGTTTTATATATTTTCTGATAATAATAATACGAAGTTCCTGATACAGTAACCACGGAAGCAATTGATAGAAGGACGATAAAAATTATTATAATGGCCTCATCTGGTTCAGAATCATCTATTTTATAATTAAAATCATTGAGTCTTACTGTAAAGTATTCTTTTCCGTTATAATATTCTGAATAAGTATTTAATAAACCAATCGAGGTGTATTTATACTCGAATTCGATGATATCATCCAATATAGTTAAACTCATGATAAAACCATTTGAAGTGGAAATGATATCTGAGCGAATAAAATCAAGATAGGACCAATTTACATCCATTGGCAATATAATCCTATTTAACAAGGTAAATCTAGTTAAATTTTGAGGTAAATAGTATATTTCAGGGTGATTTTCTGCAGAATAAGGATTTATCGCCGATACAGCTTGAGAATTATTAACAATAATTAATGAACGATTGAAATATGTGTCAAAACCACCAATAAAATCAATTTTTAAACTAAAGATGTTGGGCATTTTAGTATAATTTCTTAAAGGTATTAGGGGGGCATTTCTTTCACTATAGAAAACCCCATAATTATAAATATCTGATTCATTAACACCTATAAATAATGGTTTAGGTGCATCATAAAAGTTGTAAATTGTGAAAATTGATTTTTCTTCAACACTTTCCCATGATTGATTTAAATAATAAAAATCCATCCAATCTAAGATACCGTATTTATTGTAATGAGCTTTTCTACCAAATTCAATGTTATGTCCATCTATTATAGTTGAAGACATAATATTGTCTCCTAATTCTACATAATCTCCATCACTTCCATAACTACTTATTTTTGAATATGATTCTGTTAGATTTGATCTATTTAGATAATGAAAAATAGGAGTTGGTATAAAAAATGGAAAAATGTGCGTTAAATTATGAGGAAACGTATAATTTAATGGCTCCTTTCGAAATGTCAATAGATCATTTCCATCTGGTGTAGCATTAAAATCGTTTTCTTTATTAGTCCAATTCCAAATAGAATAAGTTATATCCCAATGAGTTGAATTCTCTGCAATTGCAGTTATGTTCACTTTAAATTTAGTAAATTTCTTGGGGTCGGGTAAAATTCCATAAACACTTTCCCAATTCGATCCAAAAATTTTACCCATAATAGAATCATCTATTTCTGCTACAATCCAATTATATTCATTATCAATTGCGAAATTAAGTGAATATGTAATCTCAGAAATTTCATTAAATGTGAATTCTATTGCTTTATTTATATAAGGCAAATTATTATTGTTAATGCGGGTATAAGAATTGTAATTTGTTAGGTCTCCATGATCCAATCCCACAATCGCATCATATTGACTTAAATAATTAATATTTTGATATTGGAATTTAATGATTCCAGTTTGATTAAATATGACTTCAAAACTTCCTATATAATTATTATCATCACTGTAAATATTGTGATATTCTATTACTAGATAATTGAAAGGTGCTAACCCACGAAATTCATAATATATCTCTCCTCCGTTAAAAGGACTTAAATCGCTACAAAGTAAAGCAACACAGTCTATATTATCATCACTTAAATCTGGTATTGATGCACATAGAGATTGTGTGTCTCCTAAATTAGTGAAACTCATCCAGCCATTTGTGCTAACATAAATAGTATTATATTGAGTTTCATAATAAGTGAAATTCCAACCTTCACTAATAAAAGAAATTGTTTCGTAACCATCATTTTCACTTGAAATATTCATAAGTGTACCTGATGTCGAGATTTCTATCCATGAATACGCTGCGCTATAATTCATGATATACCCTCCACCATTAGAAGAAGCTGTTCTTAAATCACTATTTTCTCTAATTATATTATCTTCTTGATACGATTTTAAAATAGTTGAATAAAATGGAGTAAAGGACGCTATTAATATCAATAGAACTAATGAAGTTCTCAGATATCTATCAATTTTTATAAAATTACATAACTTATGATTCCTTCTACTCAAATTCCCCTACTTCTTTTATAGATAAATTATCCTATATTTCTATTTTAGAAATTTCGTCTATTGTCGTTGTACTTTTGATATTTCTTTCATTTATTCTAAAAAATTTTTCAAAAGGAATAATTACTTTTTTTAATTGTCTCCTAAATTCACGAACTTCCTTCCAATATGATATATTTTCCATATTAAACATTCTCTCTGATCTTAATTTAAATCTTCAAATTTTACTGAAATTTTTAGCGATTAATATTGTTTCAAACAGCTGGATTACTTTAACTTATATAGGAAAAAAATGATATTAAACTATTATAATATTATACCTGCACCGTAGAACCCAAGATTCTTTTTGCTAATTGACTAAACATTTTATCAATATCAGAATTAAGTTCGGGAGAAATCTCTAGATAAATACAACCCGTATTTTCCGCAAACCGTTTGGCATCATTTGAGTATATAAAAATACCATCTCTCTTTAGGAAACATGGTTTATTTCCTATTAATATATATGGATATTTTTCCAAATTGAAGCATCGTATCTTTGAAAGATATTTGTTCATTTGTTTATAGGTTTGTAGTTTTGTTAGATCAAATACAATTAATGTCATATCCTCCTCTTTACGATATAAATCTTTAACTATTTCGAATATATTCTCTCCACTTATATCCCATATTGATAAATTTCCACATAAATCTGGTTCAAATATTATATCTTTTGTCAAAATGTCTATACCGACTGATAATTTATAATTAAGCCCAAATTTACTTTTGATATGTTTTTGAAGAGTCTCATTTTTCCCTAAATCGACCAAGATAATTTTAATTTTAATATCTGGTAATTGTTCCGTAAACCCTATGCTATTAGTATTAAATACTGAAATAAACGTACACCTTATTTATGTTATTTTAAATAAAACTTTTTGCAGCCTATTTAAAACCATCTATAAAAAATTTGATATAATAATTTTTAAAAATTAATTTCTCGTTGAAATTTATAACGCTAGACATTAATATTTAAAAAATCCTTAAAGATTTTTATTAATAATGAAACAATTTTTATAGAAACTACTTTTATTCAAATTTACTGAATTATAATGGAAATTTGTTGATCATTCTAAGAGAGTTAATCTATTAGGATGCTTTACATGCAGAAGTCTTTATATTACTCAAAATTATTTTCTCTCTATTAATTTTTACTTTTTATTAACTAAACCATTTAAGCAAAAATATGATAAGTGAATGAATTTAAGAAATTAGTAGAAACATTTGCTCCAAGGAGGGGAAAACTTATACATATGAAAATCTGAGTTATTTTATAATAGTGGAAAACCAAATATGCTAGATAAAGAACTTTCTAAAGAACAATGATGTGTAGTAATTACGTTTTACCATAGATGCAGTATGAATTATTTGTAATATAATATGGTTTAATTTATACTACTGAATTATTGCTTTTATTTTGGCTATATAGGTTCCCAATTTCCTTCCATCTGATTCCGGAACTGCTAATGCTAAAACTCTATTCTCATCTAAGTCATGTAGAATTACAGAACCATTCTCTCCACCGATAATCGAATACTCCATATGACTTTCTAATAATATACCAGATAAATTATATAAAGCCGCAACCATAGCAGAAAGAATTGGTTCAGGCATTGTTGACTGAACCTTAATAGGTAATCCATCTTTAGTAATAATTGCTAAAACCAAAGTATTTGGTATTGCTCTCTTAAGACCTTTAAAAATTTCCTCTTTAAGTATATCAGATGTTTCGATAATCGCAGATATTTGCAGGCTTAATTTCTGTAATCTTTCTATATAAGAATCCAAACCCTCTAGCTCAGCTATCTCTCTATTTAAATATATGATCATGGTAATATTTTCTGCCAGGATCGAAAGAATTATCTTTTCTTTTCCAAAGATTAGATTGTAACTAACTTCCTGATTTAATGAATCTCTTAACATTTTGGACGAAAGAAATACTAAGCTACTATTTGCTGCTGTTACTTCCCCTGTTGTCATTTTTATATCTTTTTTAAAACTGCTCGCAATTTTTGTGCCCTCAGGAGTACCTACATTAATACCTAATATTGCAGAAGAAGATTCAAGTTCTTTTTCTATCCTTTCAGACACATCCGACTTTAATTCATCTAAGATTTTATCTTGTTCATCCATAGTGAATATTGTATATTTGAAAATAAAAATATATTCTAATAAGTTAATAATAATATTAAGAATTAGTGTATGAATTTAAATCAAGGGTGTTTAATAGCTGAAATTAAATCAGATTGTTATTCTACTAAAAATGATAGAAACGAATTAGAAATAATAAATTTTTAAATTGTAATCTTTATAGTAAAAATTATAAATAAATAATATTGTGATCTTGTTAGATTATGGATTATGAAATAAAAAAACAATTAGAAACTAAAGATAACCTCATTAAATTAAAAGATGAGCAAGTCAAAACACTTGAAAATTCTTTATCATTAAAAGATGAGCAAATTAAAACTCTTGAAAAGACTCTGAAGACCAAAGACGAGGAAACTAAAACACTAGAAAAGACTATAGCATTAAAGGATGAACAAATCAAAAAATTAACCTCTTCAACTGTAGATCATAAAATCTTAAATGAAAAAGAAGAATCCATTAATCAACTTCAGAAAGAGATTCAAATTCTAAATGAAGAGTTAGGTAAAGCTGATGAAGATTTAGAAGCTTTAGAATTAGAATTAGAGAAAATTAAAGAAACTAAAACTAGCTCCAAAGATATAAAGATTATTGATTATACAAAGATACAGATTCCTAAGTCAGAATTACTTGAAAAAATGAGAGAGATTTTAGAAAAGGCTATAGCTAATATTACTATCATTGTTCCAAGTATAGAAGATTTACAAGAATTATATTTATATGAACTTAGATCTTCAGTAACTATGAATGTTGCATGTCACATTAATCCTGGAATATCTGAGCATTCTGAACTATTAGAAGAGTTTGAAAGTTTAGAAAACATAAGTTTAAGAAATTATGAGCGGGCAGATAGATATATCTTAGCTAGAGATGGAGAAGAACTCTTAATAGCAATAAAAGGCAATTCTGAGGAAAATCATTTAGTGATTCATTCGAAAGATCCAAAACATCTTCGTGCCTTAAATTCACTCGCAACCGAAGGTTGGATACAAAGTAGAAAGATCTAATACTATTTTTAAAAAATTGGACACTTTTCTCTTTCACATTTATTATTAATTTTTGAGAAAATACATTTACTAATACTGTAGCTTAAATCAATATTAAATTTCTCTTTCAAGAATTTTAATGTTTCTATAATTGACAATCTAACAGATCTTTTACAACAATGTTCTAAATTATCTGCGATTTTATTTAGTGATCTTGAAGTTATTTGATTTGCTAAGGTTCTAGGCTTATCTGTAGATGGTGTTGCTCCGGTAAAAATACTTATTGCTACACCAGAACCCATTCCAGCACCACAAGAACCATAAAAACCACACCAGCCACCTGGAATTTTAGACGCCCTTCGTATTGCCTCTTTGATATCAAATAATGTTATTTCATTTCCATTAGGTTTTTTTATATTATTATTTTTAAGTGCTGTTAAAATAACCGCTGGTGTCAACACATGATGCTCAGGGCCATAAACCTTAAAACTTAGATGTTTCATTATTATATCTGCCAATTTAAAGGGATCTTTAATCTTTGTCTCTTCACAAATCCTTTCGATAATTTCAATAGGACCTTTAGAATGACATGAATCACAAATATAATGCCCCGCTTCACAAAAAATATTAGAATTAAACACCTTCCCACAAAACTCACACTTTATGTTCTTATAATCTCCTTGTTTAGTAGCATAAATTAAATTCTTTCCACATATTTCACATATATCCCTTTTTTTTTCATTCATTTTATTCACTAAAACATATTATTATATTTCTACAAATGATCTTTTCCTTTTGTTAAAATGAGTTAAATGATCATAACCAATTTTTCTTAATAGTCTTATAATTTTATCAAATTTATATGCTAGATCATTAGGATGATGAGCATCGGATCCTAAGAGAATTGGGATATCTAATTCATACATTTTTTCAACAATTTCAAAACTGGGATATTGTTCCTTTATATCCTTTCTTAAACCTCCAGTATTTATTTCTATCGTTAAATCGGCTTTCTTTACGAGTTCTAGAGTCCTAATTGCCTCATTCATAACTAAATCTTTATCGTTAGCTCGTTTATTATACTTTTTTGGTAAATCAAAATGACATAAGATATCAAAATCGAATTCTTCTGAAGTGATCATTTCCTGCAACTTACGAAAATATTCTAAATAGATAATATCAATACTTTCATATTCTTTATACATACCTAAGAATCTTTCATCATCAAAAGCAAACAATCTTGACTTTCTATGTAGCATATGCACAGATCCCAAAATATAATCTATTAAATCCATCCTATTTTTCAAATATTTATTTAATGCTTCTTCTTGACTTTTAAAATAATCAATTTCAAAAGCTACTCTTATTTGTATTTTATTTTTAAACTTTTTCTTTAGTTTTTCAATTGTAGAAAAATATGTCTCAACTTCATTTAACCTCATAGCATATTCTTGATAAGGAACTTCTTCTATTAAGACAGAACCACCCCTAAGATATTCGTATGGAAAATGATCACTTATTCCAATAAGATCTAATTCCATTTGGATAGCTCGTTTAATATAATCTTCAATTGTCCCCACTGCATGGCGACATAACTCATTGTGAGTATGCCAATCTTCTAAAACCATCTTATGTTTGATAAATAGTTGGTGTTTCATAAAATTAATGTTATCATAATATAATCTGATTGGATTTTACAGTTAAAATTTGATGATGAACATATAAACGAAGAAATATTTCAATTTTTAATTTACTATTTTTCTTTAAAGTGATTTAATTTGGCAAAATATCATATGAGGAGAATTGAGAAGAAAATAAAAGATAGGGAAAAACTGATTGAATTATTAAAAGGAGGAAAATATACTGTTATTTCCCTGAGTAAGGAGAATGAACCATATATTATTACTTTGAGTTATGGATACGATGAATCTAGAAATGCATTATATTTTCATTGTGCAAAAGAAGGACAAAAAATAGATTTCATAAAATCTAATCCATATGTTTGTGGAACTGTTATAGAAGATAATGGTTATGAAGAAGCATGTGGCCAAACATTTCGTTCAGTTGTATTTCGGGGAAAAATGGTAATTATAGAAGACTTAGAAGAGAAAAAGTATGGATTTGAAATTTTATTAACCCAATTGGAAGAGGATCCTAATATTATTAAGAGTAAGTACCTTAAAAAAGACGAAACATATGAAAACTCTGGAATGTTGAGATTGGATATAAGTAATATTACAGGTAAAGAACAAAAAGCAGAATTTTAAGTAATTCTGATCGAGCTGATCCTTATTCAATCTATATATTGTTTAATATATCGCTGGACTTCACTTGCTGGTTGAAAAATCCCAAAATGACCTTCACATAAAATGTCTGCTTTTAATTCTAGGAGTTTATGTAATGACTTTTGGTAATCTTGATAATCACTTACTCCGGGAATAATTGGTCCATGCAAATCTTGTCCGAATAATATTTTCTTGTTTTCTTTAGTTTGGAGTAAAATTGAAATAGATCCTGGAGTATGACCAGGTGTATGGATGCATTGAAAATCATAAATTCCAAAACTAAGAGTTTCTAGATCACCTTTCAATCTTTTTTTAAGTTTAACTGGCTTATAACTTACTCCATACCACTTAGCTGCGGTTTCTCTATCATGTCCTTCTTCTTCAATTGCGTTTGCATCTAATTCATGAGCATAAAAATTTACTCTTTTATTAAATTGCTTAAGATCATAACAAACAGCGATGTGATCAATGTGGAAATGAGTGATAATACAATTTTGGATATCCATGGGGTTCAAATTGATGCTATCAATCTTTTTTATCATCTTAAGGCTCATTCCACAATCTATTAAAGCTAAACCGTCCTCACTATGAGTTTGTATTAAATAAACTGAACAACCAGAATCTCCTAGGTGGTAAATGTCCTTAATTATTTCTCTCAAATTTAATTCTCCCTATTAATATTAATCAATCATTGTGATTGATAATTTAAAAAATAACTGTTTTGTAAAATTCTATTATTAAGGAAAAATATTTTTAAAAAAACACATTAATTAAATGAAATATAATTTTTGTTTGATAGTAATGGAAGATTTAATATCCTTTTCTTTAAAAGCAGCAGAATCAAATGGTGTAGATTTTGCAGAATGTAGATTTTTTGGATATGAAACAGAAGAAATAAGAGTTAGAAATGGACAAATTGATAAACTTAAGAGAGAGAAAGATCTTGGTTATGGAATTCGTGTATTGAAAGATGGAGCTTGGGGATTTGCTAGTACTGCCATCATAGACAAATCTATTTTAGAAGATATAGTTAAAGCGGCTATAAAAGAAGCTGAAGCTACTAGTAGAATAATAAAAAAACCAGTTGAACTAACTGAAGAACCTATAATTAAAGATACATATAAAACTTCTTTCAAAATTGACCCTTTTGAGGTTGATATAGAAGATAAAATAGAGATTTTGAAGAAGGCAGATTCTATAATGGCTGAAAAGGGGGATAATGTTAAAGTAAGAGAGAATTCAATGTATTTCGCTAGAATTAATCTCAATTATGGGAATTCTGAAGGAACAATGATATCTCAACAAGAATTATTCTCAGGTGGTGGCTGTTCAGCAACAGCAATTGAAAATGATAACCAGAATAGGAATATAATCTTGTTTGATATGCGAGGATATGAATATATTGAAATGTTTGATTTTGAAAAAACTCCAGATCAAATTGCTACTGAAGCATTAATTCTCGCAACTGAAGCTATAGCACCTAAACCTCAAAAAACAACCTTTATATTAGAGCCTTACCAACTCGGTCTTACGATCCATGAATCTTGTGGTCATCCTTCAGAACTCGATCGAGTTTTAGGATGGGAAGCAGATTTTGCTGGCACAAGTTTTCTAACCTTAGATAAACTCGGAACTAATTATCAGTATGGATCAGATAAAGTGAACTTAATCTGTGATCCAACTATGCCCTATGTGCTAGGTCATGAAAAATATGATCATGAAGGAGTAAAAACAAAAAAGTTTTATGTTATAAAAGAAGGGATTTTCAATGATTATCAATCAGATCGACAAACAGCAAAACTTATAGGTAAGGAACATAGTAATGGAAATGCCAGAATTGATAGATATAACCGATTTCCTCTAATTAGAATGAGTAATTTATATTTAGAACCAGATCCTCACGGTCCTAAAAATATTGATGAACTTATATCTGAAACAAAGGAAGGAATATACGGTGTTAATTGGAAATCTCACAGTATTGATGATAAGAGAATGAATTTTCAATTTGCTGTACAAATTGCATATGAAATCAAAAATGGTGAAATTGGACAACCATTGAAAAACACTATATACCAAGCAGCTACTCCTGAATTCTGGGGTGGATTAGATATGATGACAAAAGAATGGAGAATTGATGGCCATGGTCCTGTTTGTGGTAAAGGAGCACCATATATGCAGTCGATGTGGATTTCTCATGGTGGACCATGGTCTAGATTTCAAGGAGTGAATATCTTTAGTGGTTAAGAGGTGTAATTATGAGTATAGAAAAACAGAAAGAATTGATTATTGAACTTTCAGAATTTGCAGTAAAACGAGTACAAGATTCTGGGTGTGAAGCTTTTATAAATACTTCAATAGGAAAAGAATATGTGACCCGCTTTTCCAATTCAGAGATTTTACAGAATTACACAGACTTATGTAGAGATTTAGCGATTACTGTCATTTACAAAGATAAACAAAGGACCAATTCATGTACAAATGACTTAACAAAGAAAGGGATCCTTAACCTTGTAGATTACCTTACTGCCATTGTAAAATTAGTCCCTCCTGATCCAGAATACCCCGGAATAGTTAAAAATAAACAACAATTTCCTTCATTAAATCTTAATGATCCTAAAGTTTCAAATATAGGACCTGACAAAATAGTTGATAAAGTTGAAGAAGCTATTGTTGCAGGAGAAGCTGTTGATAAACGAATTGAAGGAGTTTCTGGTAATATTTTATTAACTGATGGTTTTAAGTATTTTATTTCTACTGAGGGACAAGAAGTGCTTTACCCTAGTACGCGAATAACTTCAACTATCAATATAAATGCCATTAAAGATGAAGAAGAAAGTCGTTCTAATAGTACTTTTGGTTCGAGAATATTCTCAAAACTTGGAATAGCACAAGAAGCAGAAGATGTTGCTAAAAGAGCTGTTCAAGGATTAGGCGCTAAAACAATTGAAACTGGTGAGTATGAAGTAATCCTTGATCATCAAGCTGTTAATGAACTACTTTTTTATATTAATATGGCTACTTCTTCAAAATTGGTTATAGATAAAGCAAGTTTCTTAACTGATAAACTAGATCAACAAGTGTTTAATGAAAAATTAACACTAATTAATAATCCACATAATCCTGAGCATTTAGATTCTAGACCAATAGATGATGAGGGATTAGCAACTCAACCTTTCCTAGTGATAGAAAATGGTGTTCTGAAAAATTATTCATGTTCTCGTTTAGATGCAATTAGATTAGGAACTCAAGCATTAGGAACTTGTTTTAACTTTTTTGGTGAAATTATTGGTTTTCCATTTGCTGAATCTATGATACCGGGCAATTACAATAGAAAAGAGATGATTTCAGAAACTAAAAATGGTTTATTAATAACCAATTTTCATTATATTAATTTTGTTAATCCCCCAGTCGGATCAATTACCGGAATGACCAAAGATGGATTACTTGTTATTAAGAATGGAGAAATTATAGGTTCGGCTAGAAACATGAGATTTACTGATGAAATTCCACGAATTCTCAAAGATATCGAAATTGGGAAAGAAATTAAACAACCAATCAAACAAGCATATAATATTAAAAGCATAGTCGTACCATTAAAACTTAAGAATTTTAGATTTACCAGTAAGGCTTAACCTGAGATTTTGTATTAATACTCAATTTCTTCTTTTTCATTTCAGATTAGGAGGCTTTGAGGTAAAATTTTTTATAAAGTAATATAGTAATAACTGAGGCCATCATACCTGAAAATAATACGTCTGAAGCATAATGATCACCAATAACTATACGAGATAAACCAACAAAAATCGCCCATCCAAGAACAACAATTGTTGTAATAATTCTAATTGGATCCCTCCATTTACGATCTTTAACAAGAATTAACAATGGTAGAAACATAAAAGAGATGCTGGTGTGTCCTGAAGGGAATGAATCTCCACCAGAAAGTGGTCCAGGAGGTAAGAACCATGGTGTATAATCAATAAAACCAGGAGTAATTAAATCGTTAAACCTAATTCTACCAGTTAAAATTTTTGTGATTTGTACAAATAACAATGGATTCAAAACGGCTAAAATAATGATAACAGCAGAAATCCTTCTATAATTTTTCCAATCTTTATTGAATCTAATAATGAGAAATAAAGACACACAAATAAAAACGCTTGCTCCATCGACAATTAAAACCTGAAAATTAAAAATCAATCCAAAAACCACTAAAATAGCTCCAATAACAAGTATAACAAGGGCTGGTATTTTTTGTTTTCTTAATTTATCATTATAACTTCCAATTAAAGCAGATAAAGCGATAGCGATTAATCCATAACCCGGAGCTTCACCGAAATCTCTTCCAAAAATACCCCATACTGAATTCTCATCGATAACTAATATCGATATCTGTAAATCAATAAATCCAAAAATTAGAGCAAGAATAACCCAAGAAATTATTATAATTAATAATAACTTCATATTCATAGAATTTTTAATCTTCTCAAACATTACTAAAACACAATTTTGCTTGTAAATTTTAAAAAATACTTTTTATAGAAATCTAAATTACTAATATTACTTAATATTTACTCAAGATTTTGATAAAAATGACACAAGAAAATGGAAATAAGCCATTAGATAAAAGTGATTCTTTTTCAGCAAAAGTGAAGAAATATTTAAGAAATTTAGTTAATTTTTCTCAATATAGTACGAAAACCATTCTATATATTATTTTATTTATCAGCTTAATTGTATTTTCACTAGCTTTGCTTGTTTATGTTTATTTTTTCGATCGAACTTTTTTATACAGAATCGTTGTTGAATGGTTCGTAAATCCGGTATATTTATTAGGAATTTTCGGAGTTGTTCTTTTTATTTTAATCATGGCACTTCAGGGACTTATTGTACCCCTCCCTTCTGAAATTGTTTTATTAGCAACTGGAATGATATGGGGCCTTGTTTTAGGGGGTTTTATGGGCGTTATTGGATCAATGGCAGCCGCTCTGCTATGTTTTTATATTAGTAAAAGAGGAGGACGACCTCTTGCAGAAAAATTTGTCGGGCAAAAAGCAATCAACTTGGCGGATGATTTCATCCATAAATACGGTATTGGTGCGATATTGATTGCGCGCTTTTTGCCATTTATCGCTTTTGATCCAATAAGTTATGCTTCAGGACTAGTTGATATGGATATAAAGAAATATACTTTAGGAACCTTCATTGGATCATTTCCGAGAGCATTTTTCTTTTCTTACTTAGGCTCTTCTTTAGGTATTGTTCCTCCAATTTATTTTCCATCTTTACCATTAGATGTAATTAATGCTCAATCTGAATTTTTCAATAATATATTATTGATAATATTAGCAGTTTTAATCGTGATGTTTTTAGCATATTACCTATTAGCAAAGCGCTATGAGAAGAAGAAATCTGGATCCAAATCTGAATAAATCTTGACTTATTTCATATTTATCTCTACTTCAAGTATTTCCAGTATAATATTGTGATATTATTCTTTTTTTTTATCAAAGCTAAAATAATTTAGTTTATGAATGAAAAAGAAAAAGACTTGAAGGAAATTCGTCCCAAGGAAGATTATGAGCTAGATTTACCAGAATTCTACAAAACACTTACCAAAGCGATAATTACTAATAATATGCAATCTGTTTACGAACTTTCGAAAGTTTTCACGAGATATTGTTTTAAAGATTTGCATAGTTAAAATCTTATCATATAACCTTAAAGCAGCTATTATTCATACTTTATTAGAGGTATGGGAAGAAAAATTTCCAATTTCTAGATCACACTAAATACGTAGTTATTTCAAATTATTTTTTTTGGGTACAAAACTGTTTTGTTCGTTTCATTGTTATAAAAAATTTTCGGTTTGACTAATTTTAAATAATCTATTTTTCATAACTTACTTGATAATATCATATTTGAGGTATTTGGTATATAATTATTAGGAGGATGATTATGACAGTCAGTGGAGATTACGAAAAGATAATAGAAGATACATTAAAAGATGATTTAGAATGGTTGGAACGAGAGTTTACCTTACTATTCCAATATAAAAAAGTAAAAACTAAAGACGATATTTCATTAGGTAATCAGATTTTAGATCAATTCATCGATAATATCAAAAGTAACAACAATGAAGAGGTCCTCAATCTATTAGCAATAACATTAAACCGAATTGAGCAATCCTTTCCAGAGTTCTTCTGATTGCGCTAACCCTCAGCACTTTATTAAATTATTTTAGTTGATTTCACTATTTTGAAATCAAATTTACTTAATTTTCATTGAAAACAACTTTTCATTTCTCAATTTATTTTATTATTTTTTTTCGTAATAAGTTCCACACCTCAGGTTCTGCTGATTTACCAAAAAATGTAATTGGTCCTATGCTTTTAACAGAAGGCATTTTAAACGGATGTATGCCATGAGTCCTTTCAATCTTTTTACCTGCAAGGAATAAATTTTCTATTATAAGCTCTAATTTACTCTCAGGTATGGAGAAAATCATTTCATTATCTTGCACCCCAGCCATGACTCGGTCACCCATTCCTGGTGAAACTACTTGACACTCATTAGTAATATAAGTTCGGATTATACCTTCTTTGCATGAGGCTTCCATTCCATTAAATCTACTAGTTATACAATCTCCATCATAGGTAGCAGCTAAAATTAAGTGCGATAAAACTAATGGTGTGCAATATATCATTACCAAATGAGGTTTAATTATTGTTTGATGCAATGGTGAAATTACAAGACCTTTAATTTCACCATATGGTAATTTTGCATCATACTCACGAGATTTCTTTTCGAAATTCGCATTCCTTTTATAAGCTGCTTTTTTCTCCCAAGCTTTGTATAAGTATTCACCATCTGTTATTTTTTCTAATCCAAAATAACCTATACTTATTGGTTTGCATGCAATATCATTTTTTGTTAGAAAAAACGAAAAGCCACTTTTACTACACCAAGTATAGGTTAAACATGGAGTAACCTCAGAACCAAACACATCTAATGGTTTCAAAACGTTTGCTGGAACACTCTCATCTGGAGCTACTAACCTAACTGCCACTGGATAAGTAGTTAATTTCAATTCATCAATTAACTTACTTCCAATTTCTTTATAATGCTCTAAATTATTCATTTTTGAATTTACACTCTAATTCAATTAATTTTAAATTTTCTTTCGTTGTACGCATATTTATACGTTTTGGTGGATTATCTGTACAAATTAGTAGAATTTAAAAATTGAAATTTTTAGATAATTTAGAGATGATTTTTAAAAAGATAGATTATTATAAGAAAAAAAACCATTAATAAAAAAGAGAAGTAAAATTAAGAAAAACAAATTTACTTAAAAATAAGAAATTTTCAAATATCAAGAGAATATGGAGAGAATAATTTTAATTCACTGGAACACTTCAATTGGCCCAGAACCAATAATACAATACCCTCCAGAGAAGAGATTTCCTTCAAAAGAACTTTTACTAAAGATATGGGCGAAACACGAAACAAATAAAGAGAAATCAATGATTGAATACATCCCTGAGGATGAAGATAATAGTTATCTTTCAATAATTCAAAGAATGGAGGGGGAAGACTACTTCCTTATCTTAGTGTATAAACAAAAAGAAAGTATTGAAGAGATTATCAAAGAATCGCCTGAAATTTTAGCGCTTATAAGTAAGAATTTAATAGAATTAATTAATACTAATAAAATCACTCGAACAATCTCTGAAGCATTCAATACTATAAGAGATTATTCCAAATTAGATGAAGAAGAAAACTTAATAAATTTCTTTCAAGATAGAATGAAATTTACAATTTTAGAAATCTTGAGAAAGGGAGTGATTTCTAAATTTGAGCTTATAAACATTTTAAAGCACGAGTATGGTTTTTCAACAGTAAATATCGATCTAATATTAATTTCTTTTTTTCATGAAAATCTTGTAGTCAAAAAGAATGTACCGGGAAGTAAAGAATGTTATTTCTTAGTAAAGGATCTATCTTGCACTCGAATTCCTCCTAGGCATTTTCCTTCTAAACAAATGGAAGGAAAAGATTTAAACAAATTGAAAGAATCCTTAAAAGATTATTATTTTAATTATTATAATCAATCAGATTTCGAAAATAAGACAATAATTCAAACCGTTTTATTTAATAGAGATGTTTATTCTCTTATAAAAGCATTACGAGAAAAATACTTAACAGTAAATGAATCTTTAAATATTTTAAACAATAAAGAAGAGCTTTTTAATGAACTTTTAGAAAAAAAATTCATTTATGAAACAAAGGGTTTTGTATATCTCTTTTCCGATGTCCGATTTATTAAATTCAGCCCATATTATATTGTTGAAAAACTAGTTGACAGATATCAAAACCAAGATATATCTTTGAATGAATATATGGCTCATTTAAAGCTTTTAACCGAACAAGGGGAAGAACCCTTTTCTTTAACTTATGAAATTGTATAATTAGTATATATCTGATTTTAATCTTAGATTTGAATTTAGGAATATAAAACTATATATATTTAAGAAACAAAATTTACACAATTTAATTAAATTATATATTAAATAAAATTGATGATATATGGCACTTGAATTAGTAGACTATTTACAAGGAAGTTTTAGTCTTATATTTGTCATAATTTCTTTGATTATCGGAATTACTATACTCTCAAAATACTTTGAACATAAAAATCGCTTATTAGTTTTGGTGGGAATTTCATGGATAGGTGTGGCAAATCCATGGATCCCTGACTCAATCTCTTTCTTAACGCTTCTAATTATACAGATTCCTTTGGATACTGGTTGGTACTTTATCATAGGAAATTGTTTTCTTCCTATTGCTTTATTAACTTGGTTAACAGCATACACAGATATGATTAGAAAGAAAGCCCAAAAGAAAGTAATTACAATTACTTTAATTCTTACTGTTATATTTGAATTCATATTCTTTTTGTTGTATTTTACAGATTTAGATTTAATTGGTACAATTGATCCCTTAAGCAGACCATTTACTGCTGATTTTGGAATCTTTATAACAGTTTACTTAATGATTGTAATAGTAGTTATGTTAGTTACAGGAGTAATTTTTGCTCAGAAATCGGTAAAATCAGATAACCGTGAAATTCGATTAAAGGGAAAATTACTTCGTGCGGCATTTATCACTTTTACCGTTGCTGCAGTGTTTGATTCGTTACTTGGTGCTATTTTTGAAGATCCTACTGATCCTTTCTTATCGGTAATGGTTGTTGTTGTTAGAATATTGTTAATTTTCAGTGCTTTAGAATTCTACGGTGGATTTCTCCTCCCACGATGGATGAAAGAGATTTTTATTAAAAAAGAATAATATTTTTTTATTTCTTTTTTTTTTCTAAAGGTTTAGTTAAGATTGAATTGTCTGAAATTTTGTTGTCAATAGGCGCTCTTCCATCTCCATATATATAATACAATCCAGTTCTTCGAGCGATTTCGTAAAAACTACGATAAATATCCTTCTCTTGATCAAATAATGCGCAAGTTCTATAAATTAGAGGATTCCACATATTTAGTTCATCTGGAAGTTCATACCACAATTTTTCTTGCTTTAAAATTTGAATAAAATTTTCGCGGTTAATCACTTCTTTAAGATCTTGTTTATTAAGCATTACGATAAATGGAATCTCTGTAATAAGCCTTCCTTTAGTAATATTTTTTAGTTCTAATAAAAATTCGATATTATCTTCCAAATATTTTACTTGGGAATCTACCACAAATATTACTGCGTCTGTTTCAGCATCAAGCTTATCAAATACTTTAGTTCTTAATGAACCAAACCCTTTTTGACCAGCAACTGTATAAACTCTATAATACACTTTCTTCTTTTTTGTTGATTGAAAAATACCTCTGTCAAAATAAAGTGTTGCTCCACTTGCTCTATCAATTTTCTGTAATTCACTAGCAGGGACAATTTCTTTTTTACCATCTTTGGTTAACTTATAGAGAGTTTCTAATATGGTAGTTTTCCCACTTCCTGCCATTCCGTAATATACCATCTTCAGATAGATATTTCCATCCTTGTATTGAACCATTTAAGAATCTCCAGATTTCTTCTAGAATTTACCTTTAACTATTTTAATTCGATAAATTAAGAATATATATAATACAAATTTTCAAAATTAAAGATTTTGCATTTTAAAATTATAATCATAAATATCAATATTTTTTTAAAATGGACAATGAATTTCAAATAGAATAAGAACTAAACTAATATATTGCGAAAAAATACTAAATAATGGATGTATATACTGATTCTGACTGGAATTGGAACTTTTATGAAGAACTTGTTGATGACGTAGATGAAAATAAAAATATCATTCAATGTATTTCCTGTGGGAAATGTGTTGGTGATTGTCCTGCGACAAAAGTATCAAATTTTAATATAAGGAAAATCATTAGGAAGGTGCTTCGAGGAGATAAAAGCGTCTTAAAGGATTCAGACATATGGTATTGTTATTTATGTGAACGATGTAAGAGAGTTTGTCCAAAAGATAATATAAATATCCCTTTATTAATCATTAATTTGAGAAATGAAAGCTTTAAAAAAGGATATGGTCCTCGTTATAATGATTTACGAAAATATGTCGAGATGTCTGAAAGATTTTTAACCAACGGCACTGTCTTGGAAGATCCCTTAGATGGAGGTTTACCACCGGAACGTATGGAAGAATTAAATGAAATATGTAATTTTGCTCGAATAAAGTATGTATTTAAAGCGAGAAAAAATAAAAGTAAAGGAAAAAAGAAAAATTAATAATAATTAAATTTCAGATCCATGGAAGCAATTAATCTAGCATTAAATTTAGAAGAAATCGAAAGAAATTTCCCAGATAAACCTTTAGATTTTTTCAGAGGAAAAAGACTTTGCTTATTTAAGGCATGCTTAGAACGATACTTTCCTGGAGTTAGGTGGGGTCTTCAAGATCTTTTAGAAGAGCTCGACTTAAAAGTAGCACTCTGTGCGAATCAATCTTGTTGTTCTGGTACTTTTTTTCAAAGAAATTTAATAACAAGAGCTCAATTTACTGCCATTAATGAAAGGAATTTAAGTGAAATGAATCAATTAGCTGATATTGTACTATTTAGTTGTAATGGTTGTTATAACAGTCTTTTAAGAGGTCGAGAATTTTTAAAAAATCCCGAAGTAAACAAAAAAACGGCTGAAATTCTAGATTCATTAAAAGAAAAAGGATTAGGTAAAAATTATCCTAATAAATATAAAATAATAGAAGATTTTGATCTCAAATTAGTGCATGATTTAGATTTTTTATATTTGATTCGGAATGAATTAATAAATTCTTTAAAATTTGATTTGAAAGATCTTAAAGTTGCAATTCATTATGGATGTCACTATCTAAACCTTTCAAGGGATAAAACGACAACTGAAGCATACTTAAAAGATAAAACTAAATTAGATGAATTAATCTCTCTTTTTGGTGGTACCCCAGTAGATTATCAAGAACGGGAAAGTTGTTGCGGATGGGGGGCTTCACAATTATTAATAAATCCTAAAGAGGCACTTAAAATAACTTTTAATAAATTAAAAAGCGCTGAAAGTGTTGGAGCTGATTTTGTAGTCACCCCTTGCCCAACCTGTCTATACACATTAAGTAAACCTGAATATAGAGAGAAGATTAATAAATGGTTTGGAGAAAAGTTAGATATTCCTACTATCCATCTAAATGAATTAATAGCAATGCTAAGAGGTTGTGAAGAAGAGCGTTGTATTACTCTTAGACGAAAAACTCCTCGCTTGCATGAAATTTTTGAAATCATCACAAGAGAATGATTTTTATAAAATTTTTTTCTTGATTTTTCTAATATTATCTCATTTGGAGCTTTTTTAACTAACGAAATTTGAATTTCTCAAAATTACTAATGAAACAACAAAAAGCTTTTAAAAAAGGCAACATCCATAGCACTAATTACATTGATTATTGGATTTTTATGAACATTAGAAATTATCTATGGATATTAAATATCGCTGGCGCCTTACTAGCAATTATCTCAATTATGACTCCAACAAGTTATAATGATACAACTCCTACACTTTATTATATATGGATGACACAAATAGCCATCGATATAGAACCATTTGCGATTTATCTACTCAGACAAGATTTGATGTTAGTTATAATCTCTTCTATACTTGCTTTAATTATTTTATCGAGTTCTTTAATAGCAATGACACTCACCATTACATATATTAGAGCTTCACTTAATTATAAGAAGTTAAGATGGAAGATGATTGTACTAGCAGGATTGGTAATAGCATCTACGCTAGGTTGGATTATTATGATGGAACTCTTTTATAATAATTATGGATACAATCACTGGATTACCACTGGAGGGGGCTATTCGCCTTCTTTTGGAGTAATAGGTCCATTTATTGGGGCAGCATTGATCATATTAGGGATTTTTTCGAGAAGAGAGTAAGGTATATTTTAATTTTTTAATTATGCTTTTTTTCCTAATTTTTTATTAAATATGGACCTGAATTCTGCTTCATTGGTTTTAATTCTTTTTCAATAGGTAACGTTTCAGCTGGCGGATTTAGGAAAAATTTTCCCTTTTGTATCCATTTCTTAAGAATCTCAGCAATTTTCCTTGATTTTGAAATAGAGGAAAGAGAAGAGCATTTTATTTTTTTATTATCTAACTTAATATAACCACTCTTCAATTCTTTATAGGTTACCTGTTTAATTATTGGTCTTTCTCTTCTTATTATCCCATAATCTACAACATCAGTTAAAATATCTTCGTCTCTAATTGCTGTTTTTTTTGCTAAACCTTCATTCAAGATTGGAATTGGGATTCCAACACCAACTAACATTGATATTCCATACTTTTCATAGGAAACACCACGTAGAAATTCTGAATTCATTTGTTTCAAATTTCCTTTAACGAATATTGTTCCCATTCTATTTCCTGGGCTATGTTGAGTTCCCTCTCCAATAACATATCCAATACCCCCACCCAGAAAAATTCTGGTTCCTATTCCTATCGTTTCATAATCAGGATCATTACTTAAAGGATTTAAACATCCTGCACCAGCAAAATGAGCATTTCCGAAATGAGGTAGTAATTTCCCCATATATGTATATAGAGTTTTATCAGAGCTATTTACTGCACAAATATATCTTTGATAAGCATTTCTAGGATTACATAAAATTGCTTGGTTTATCTCATCGATTGTAAATTCAGTTTCAAGATAAGGAAGGGGATAACAATCTGTTACATAAGAATTACCTCTTAACCTTATAGGCTTTCTGGAGACAAGATCTTCAATTACATGTCCTCCACCATATTTAAAGGGGTAATTATCAGACATTTTTGTGCATCCTATATAGCAATCCACCGCCGCATTACCATGATAAGCCTTAACATCGTTAAGCCAAACATGTTCAAATTTTATTGGAGGATCTGAATGACCAAAATTCAAAAATGCCCCACTTGAACACATAGGACCAAAAGTACCCGTAGTTACTACATCAATTTCATCAGCAGCAACCTTGGTTCCATTCTCTTCTACAATTTTTATCATTTTCTCGGCTGTAACTACCACAGCATTCCCATTCCTTATTTTTTGATTGATCTCATCGTAAGTTTTGGGCATTTTATCACCAAAATTTTGCTTACTTATTATTACTGAATTACATATATTGAATTATTGTTATGCATCTTTTAAATTATTCGTTATATAAAATATCCATTAAATGCATAAAATATTCATTAGGAGAATAAAATAAGAAGATTTGACAGCAAAATTTGCGGTTTAGAATGATTTATATTTTTATTAAGTTTTCTACACTTACATGAGTTATATGATGAAATAAAAATGGTTCAAAAAAATCTTAATAACATTTCATCTAATCGGAATTTAATTGCTATTTTTTTATTAATTTTCACTACAGTTCTCTGGGGAACTTCATTCATTCTTACCAAAATTATTACTGAAGATATACCAATTTTCTTATATCTAGGAATAAGATTTGCAATTGCCCTTGTTGGATTTATACCATTTGTATTTCATTTAAAAAATGTTAATAAAAAGACGCTTTTAATGAGTATTATAACAGGTATGCTTTACTTTTTAGGAGTAGCAATTCAAACACATGGCCTTCAAATGACAACGGCAGGGAAAGCAGGTTTTATTACAGGATTAAGCGCTATCATTGTCCCTTTTATAGCTTGGATTGGTTTTAAAAAATTAATAACTAAAAGGATCTGGATTGCTGTTGCACTGTCAGTTATAGGTATCGCATTTTTATTTTTAGAAGGCGAATCAGGAATAATTTTTGGCGATTTAATCGTGTTATTAAGTGCTTTTATTTGGGCATTTTATATCATTTATAATGACAGATATGTAAAGCTTGTAGATATTTTTTCTTATTCAATAATTCAAATTTCTTTAGTTTCATTTTTAAGTCTTCTTACGTCATTTATAATCCAAGAACCTTATGACTTATTATCATATCCTCCAACTCACTGGTATATATTGATATATCTTGGCATTGGTGTTATGAGT
>JBHLNW010000046.1:0-25730 GCA_048941185.1 Promethearchaeota archaeon | reverse complement strand
TTTACCTTAAATGGCCTTTCAGGCAGATTGAAATAACAATCAGGGCAAAAAATAGAAATCATAGAATCTTTCCATAGTTTTTTAGCTCTTAATTCTGAAATGGAAGGATTATCCCTTAAAAATTCTGAAAAAGATATTACTTTTCCACAATCCTCACAAGTTTTATTTATTGAATCTTTTATGGTCATATTTAAACTCGATTTTCATGTATATTAGTATAGATAATTTTCTCTTTAATATATAAAAATATTAGAGTCATTTAGTTTTTCTTGTAATTAGTATGATATTAAAAATCTCTAATTTTAACCAATTAATGACCTGAAAACTAAAAAAAAGCAAAAATGTTATGCATCTTTTTCATTAGTTCGAACTTCGCGAAAAGTTCCGTAATAAAAACTATATATCGAAGCTTAGATATAATTTAATTATGAGTTTTAAATCTTTGAGTAAAAAATATAGCATTGGTATTAAACAAGAAATTTCGAGGACAAAACCAATTAACTTTACTGATTTAATTATTCCATTCTCTGAATTTGGAGAATCAAAAAACAACCCAGATTTATATGATAGTTCAGAAAAAATTCCATTTAAGGAAAGAGATCCTCAATATAAAGCAATTTTAAAGAATGAATTTGCTGAGGGGGATTTATTTGAAATTCATCAACATTTGATTAAAATAAATTACCTACTAACAAAACTAAGTGATTAGAAAATGTCTGTAGAATATTATATGTTTTTAGAGGAAGTTAGAATGATTTCAGGGCATATAGATAAAATTCACGATTCAACGAACGAAAAGGTTCTGAGAGCCATATTTTTTATAGAGGATCTGAAAGCTCATATAGAATGTGTTGATAAATTATTACTAGAGGGCTATAAAGAATGAAGAGAAAAGGAATAAAAGATGTAATTATCAAAAACGATGATAGATCTCCCTTCCCTTTGAGATAGATTTAATTATCTCAATGAAAAATAATTTTTAAAGAGGAAATTATTAGAATTTATTTATCTGGATTACTTCTCCCAATAGGTTGGATAAAAATATAATTTGTTTACCTTATTATATGGGAATCCTTTTAAAGAATTAACATGTGCAAAAAAGAATCTCGAGTATTCTAATGGCATATGATAGAATTCTCTGTCTATAATAACACTTTGAAGGGTTTTATATATCATATACCTTTGAGAAGTATTGGTTTCAGCAACAGCAGAAGCTAAGAGAGCATTTATAAGAGAATTATTTATTCTTGCATAATTATTAGAAGATGATGGATTGACTAAGGGATCAATTATATCAAAAGCTTCAAAATATTTAGGAATCCAAGTAAAATAATAAATATGGAGTTTATCAGGATAAAGTCGACCCATTTCAAGAAATTCATCTGTGGATAATACTTGTGGTGCAATATCAATTCCAATTAAATCCATATCTTCAGTGAATCGTTCAATAAGGTGTTCTAGGTAATAATTACCTTGTATATGACGGAAGTTCCAAGTTCCGTTTATAAAATTCCCCAATTCTGGAACTAATTGTAACGCTTTCCAAGCGGATTCATGCACTCCAGGAATGAATTGAATACCATTCATAACACCACGGTCCAATCCTACACCAAAACCCATCTGCTGTATGTATGATCTCGCTAATGGTATATCATAATGAGCTCCAGATACTGAAGAGTTATGTGATGGGAAATTAGGCGGAACTAATGAATTTGCTTTCACAACTGTATTCTGCCTGTAAATGGAATGAATTACATACGTATAATTGAAAGCATATGAAATGGCTTTTCTCCAAGTGCGATTAATAATCTCAGAATTAAAAGTAATATACCCATAGTAGGAACCGTTAATACAATCATTAATCCCATCTCCAGAAATAGTAATATCTGGATTATCTTTAAAAATTTGTTTTAATGGAATATATCCCTGATCTATGGTATCAACTTCTCCACTTAACAAAGCATTATTTGTAGTTATAATATTCGGATAATATATGAATAAAATTTCATCCCAGTAAGCACCAGTCCTCCAATATCTTTCCCATCGCTCAAATCGAAGCTCTTCATCAGGAATATATTCAATTAACTTGAATGGACCCGTACCAATTACAAGATCTCTATCTATATTTAACAATTCATTTATAGGAGTGGTCTCAGGATGCACAATTGAACTTGAAGTACAAATTAGTAAACTTTCAATAGGTCCAAATGGAGCATTTAATACTAGGCTAACATTAAACTCATTTGTAATGTAACTTAATGTGTCATTAATGATGGGAGTTCCATCACTAAATTTGTAAAGTGTGTGTGGAACCGCCAAGCGTTTAGTAGGTGGAAGAGTACGAGACCAGTTACCAAAATAATTGATTCTTGAGAATGTGTGTAAAACTGAGGTAGCATTAAATTTAGACCCATCATGGAAAAATACATTTTCTCTCAACAAGAATGTTATTGTTACATTATCAGTCCAATACCAAGACTCCGCAAGTCTTCCTATTATTGGGAGATCGGGTTTTGATAAATCATAAGCAATAAGGGTTTCAACTACTTGATCAAGCATATTATTTGAGTCACTGTCCCAACTATCGCAAGGGTCCATCGTAACAGGATTATTGTAAAAATTGCTTCCTACTTTAAGAGTTACTTTTGGTTTTGGCCTTTCAGCTATAGGAAAATAAACAAAATTTGCAAAAACACTAAAGATAGCAATATTAGCAATTATTGCGATATAAATCAATACATTTAGAAATTTGTCCTTACCATCTTCTCCCATGTTGAATTTCTATCTCCTTTCAGTATAATAGGGGATTCAAAAATATCCCAATCCCTATTAAATACGTTATTATATTTGCTGTAATTGTGGATATAATTATAGTCTTCTTCTCCACTTGATTTTTGAAATAATCTGTTCTATTGAATGTTTTAAAGATTTTTAAATATAATAGGCATTCTAAAATTATTGGAAATGGTTCAATTAAGAAAAAACTAGTTAAAATATAATTCAAGCTGTAAATTATTATATAATTGTCTGTATAGATAAGTGCCCTGATGAAAATATCGAATTGGAATAAAATAAAAGCTATTACTTGTGTTAGAGGAAAAGTGAACAAGTTAACAGCAAATACAGATTTGTAAAATTTCTTATAGTTTTCAACTGGTTCATTTGATCCTAAAAAAATTATAATAATGATAATTTCAACAACAAATGTTGCAATAAATGCAAAAAACAATGCAATGACCATACCTGGCTCCCATAATACAGTTCCAACCATATTAGCATTAACTATAGGAACAATTGAAATTATTATTACGAAAAAAATACAGAATATTCTATTATATTTTCTAAATTTCATTATAAAGTTTGAATTCTCTAATTGGAAGTATGCTCAAGTATAGAATTTTTATAATTCTCCTTATAAATTTTTGCTAAGACTATGCCTCTTTTTATGATATTTTAATATAATATCTTTATAGTTTTATTGGGACCTTCTTTCTTAATTAATAATATTAAAGATCAATTATTTCATAATTATCAATATCTAGGGATATCTTTAGTCTCTTGATAATATGATTCAAACCCTATTTCTTTCATTCTTTTATTTATCTGTTTCCACCTTCGTTTAAGATGTTCATCGAAATTAGATTTTTCACAAGGAAACTCATCACATTGAAAACAAAAATCAACCCCTTTACTTTTATAACAGTCTCTCACTCCACAATCAGGATATAAACACGACCCTTCTCTACATCCTTGGCAATTTTCTTCGGCTAAATATGTAAGTAACTCTTTAAACGAAGGATATTCCTTAAATATAGGAAGAAATGATGAAAATCTTTCAGCGTATATATCAAATGAACCTAAAAGATTTTGAAGTTTCCTACTATTTTTACTTATTGGTCCATTGGAGTTTGCAAAACACTTATAACAATTCAGCCCGCATGGAGCAAGGATATCTAATATCTTCTCATATTCTATTTTATATCACCTTCATTTTATTAATTATCAGTCTTGTTTGTAAATTCAATTTTTCTTTTAAATATCGAAATTCCAATTGTTATAACGATTTCGATTATTAATATTCCAAAAAACACTGAGATACTATACAATAAGAGAATTTCCCTTGAATTATGGAGATTTAATATTAGACTCGTACCAATTATAATAAGAATAATCCATCTTAAAAAAATCATTAAATTGACAAGTCCTATATAGTTTTTTAATTGTGATTCTTCATTCATTTATTTCACCTCGCATAAGGGATTCGCTTATTTAATCAATATAGTCAATCTTTCCTTTTGAAATCAATAGAAATTAAGTTAAAAAAATGTACCTATGTTTAAGAAAATTTATAAAGTTCAAAATTGTAATCTTAAATCATGAAATTTCCAAAAAAATTTTTAAAAAAAATTAGTTCTGACTCCGTATTATTAACGGTGATGTTTTTATTCTTTTTTCAATTAATCGGTGATTTAATTGAATCTGTATATATGTTAGATCTTCTAAATTTGGAATTGGATGAAAAAGTAGCTGGACTATTCTTCTTATTTACACCTCTAATCTTAATATTTTTTAGACATAAGATTCCTAAATATTCTCTTGAAGTTATAGCAATAATTGCTATAATCACACGATTAATCTCACCATTTTTAGATTCTACTAATAGAATTATAACTTCAGGAATAGGTGTTGGATGTTTTATGCTTTTTCTTCCTTTATTATATTCTCAACATATAAAAAATCATAGTGTAGATGAAAGTGGAAAAAGTGCTTTAAAATTTAGTTTTAGTTTAGCTTTAGCTATTCTACTCTCTATTACTCTCAGAGCATTTAATTCTACAATTGATATTTCAGTATATGGAATTTTTCAAATAATTGGGTGGATTCTTGCTATAATAGCAATCTTTTCAATAACCGCTAGATTACAAGAACAAAAATTAATTGAAACTATGAGCACTCCAAACCAAAAAGCGTCATATTCTCAAGGAAGAGATAAATCTAATAAGAGATTTTCATTTAAAGGGGTTAAATTATTATCTCTTGGACTTATGAGTATATTGACTCTCACTTTCTTTACATATATAAGCCCAACTGTAATTTCAAGATGGACTGAAGGTGATTATATTACTATTACTATAGCTATAACTTTAATGATAGTGTTAACCATAGTTATTTTAACATTTAAACCAAAAATTCTTAGTAAATTAAATCCACGTATATTATGGATTTGGAACGCATTATATATAACTTCTCTTGTATTAACCATAGCAGTTCATACTTTCCCATTTCCTGCAAATCCTAGCTCAGATCCAGTGATTATAAGTCGTCCAATTGGATGGTGGTATTATATTCCGTTAATATTAATGATAGCTTTATTACCAATTATTTTTATTGATTTTACCTTATTATCTAGAGAATTGATTAATAAACAACCAAAACCTTCTAAGATTGGTGCAGGGTTTGCAATAGGTAGCCTATTTTTTATTATAGTAATGTTTATGCTTGTATTTACAAATGTATGGGGTTATATCGATCCGATCAGTCAATATTTCCGTAACTTATTTTGGCTTCCTTTCTTATTAGTGGGAATTACGATACCAATAATGGGAAAAGCTATTTTTAAAAGGAATGCTTTAAAATTTAACGCTATAATTACTAATTTCTATGATAAAATAATCGTAGCTTTCTTCATTGGATTTTTAATAATAGGAACTAGTGTATCAATAATAGTATGGGAATTGCGTCCTAAAACATATGATACAAGCGGGCTTACCTCAATTACAGTAATGACATATAATCTTCAACAAGGTGTAAGTGAAGACGGAGAAAAAAATTATGATAATCAATTAGCGATTATTCGCGCTGTTAATCCAGATATTATAGGGTTACAAGAGTGTGATACTACAAGAATGAGCCATGGGAGTTCCGATATTGTACGGTATTTTGCTAATCGATTAAATTATTATTCTTTCTATGGTCCTAGAACGATAACAGGAACATATGGAGCTGCCGTTCTTTCTCGATTTCCAATTATTGATGCGAAAACTTTCTTTACTTACAGTAGTGTGGATGAAATTGGAACAGCCGAAGTGCAAATTAGAATAGGAGCAACGATATTCAATGTTTATGTGAACCATCCAGCTGGGAACGATGATGCTCATCTAGTGCATATGGAAACATTAATGGATCGAATTGGAGCAAAAACAAACGTCATTTCAATGGGGGATTTCAATACTGAACCCGATACAACCTATTACAATATGTCAGTTGCAGTTCTAAAAGATGCGTGGGTAAATGCATCATCGCGTGGAGTTGATGGAGCCAGTTATGATATATCAGAACGTATTGATCATATCTTTGTATCTCTTAGTTTTACAGTATTAGAAACACGATATTTAAACTATCCTGTGTCAGATCACCCAGCAGTTTGGACTGAACTTCAATTCTAATTTTCCTTTTTTTTTATTTTATTCATCAACAGCAGTTAATTATAATACACTCTTTTTCACTATTCTTAAAAAACTTCAAATTCATTCCAAAGGGTTTTATAATACTATTTTAATGCCATTTTATTAATTAGAAATAAATTAAAAATTAAAAAAACAAAAATTACAAGAAATTTGGAAGGGATTTGAATGAGTTTTGATGAATTTGATGAAGATTTGGGTGGAGGAGAACCTGTAAAGTCAAAAACTCCCGCCTCTAAAACTCCTACCGGAGGAAAGAAGTTAACTTTATACTTCATGTCTACTATAGGTCCTGGTGAAAAGAAAGAAAAATTAACGGTGAATGATAGCAATCGTGTGAGTGATATTAAAAATACATTAGGAAATTTATATGGGCTTGATCCTAATGATTTTCACTTATCATCTGGGGGAGTTACAATGGATGAAAATAGCTCATTAAGAGACTATGATGTAAATAATGGAGATGATATTCTCCTAATCCCTGCTAGTACTGCAGGGTAAAATTCTAACTTTTTTTTTATTTTTTTTCTTAATCTTAATCAAAAGCACATTATTTTTACGTATTAAATTTACCATAATTCTTTGTGTACTCAATCATTTGATACACACTTGTATAAAATTTATTGAAATATGAATAGAGTGTTTTTTCTCCTTATCCTTCCTATTTTTCATTTTTAATACACACTTTGATCCACAACATTTAAATATGATACTACACACTTTATGATCAGATAATAAAAAATTATACACACTCAAAAAAATAAAATGGTGAAAAAAAAAATGGAAAATAGTTATGAATACTACAAAAAAGTTAAGGCACAAATTGATGCAAAAAGCGCCTTTATTGGTAATTTGTATTATTAAATACAATTTTTTTATTTTTTATATATCATGATTATCAAAATTATTATAAAATTATCAAGAAAAGAAAAAGAAAAGAATGAGAGGTAAAAGAAATGAAAAGAATAGAATCTAAAGAAAGTAAAGAAGATAGATATAATTATTACAAGAATATAAAAACCAAAATCGAAACTAATACAATTTTTTATAGATTAATAATTTAAGAAAAGAGCTTAATAGGAGGTATAAAAATTATGAAAATATCTGGATCAGGAACCCTTTCGGAGGGAAAAATTGATGATGAGCTTCATGTTTCAGGCTCAGCAAAAATAAAAGGAAATTTTGAATGTAATGGTTTTCAGTCATCTGGTTCTTTGAGGGGAGCTGGAAATTTAACAGTTCATGGTGATATAAAAAGTTCGGGTTCATTTAGAATTACAGGAAATGTTTATGGGGATAAGAATCTTAGATCATCAGGATCGATGTCTGTTGATGGAGAGGTATTAGTAAAAGGAAAACTGCACAGTTCTGGGTCATTTAGAGGAGGAAATAGAGTTGAAGCTATTGATGGAATTAGAGTCTCAGGCTCAGCAAGAATTCAAGGAGATCTTTTGACCCTAGAACTTGTAGAAATTTCAGGTTCAAGTATAATTAATGGTAATGTTTCTGGGACAGATGTAATTCTTGGACGTGAACGAACTTTTAGTAGGAGCATTTATAAGCATCCTAATAAAGTTTATGGAACTATATTAGCGAGAAACAATGTTGAATTAAGTAGAGCTTTCGTTGAGGGTGATGTTAAAGGTCGAGATGTTGTTATAGGTCGAGGAACTGAAGTCTTGGGAATCGTTTATTATGTTGATAGTATTGAAGTTCATGAAAAAGCCGTATTAGCTCATGAACCTATTAAAATTTCAGAAGAAGAATTACATTTATAAAATAATAAGAGAAAAGGTGGTTATAAAAATGTCTTATGATGAGGAATCGAATGAAAAGAAAGACAGAAGAGAAGAAGAGAAAGATAGGACTAAAGTGAGATGGGAATTAAATGATATTCGGGATGAGCTCATGTTTGAATTGGATGATTTATATGATGATTTAAAAGATGATATTGAAGATTTAAGAGATGAAGCGGATGATATAAAGGAAGATTTAAAGGATGAATTAGAAGATGTTATGGAAGAACGGGAAGATTTACTAAGAGAGGTTGGAAATTTTAGAGGAGATGTAGAAAAATATGAAGTAGATGCTAGAGATAAGGTAGAAAATGCTAGAGAGAAACTTGAGGTTTTAAAAGAAAAAGTTATGAGACATGAAGCTAAATTTAACGATAAAATAAGGAGGAAAGTGGAGAAAGCTCAAAAAAAGGCAGCCAGGATAAATATTTCTGTTGATCCCGAAATGAGTGATGAATGGAGAAATTGGGCAGACGGTTTAGGTGCTTCGGTTTCAGAGTTGGTTAGAAAATCAATGAAATTTGTAAAAAATAATATTGGAGATATTGCCAAATTAGAGAAATTAGGCCGTAGTTTAGAACAAATGGGTACTGATATTGAACAAGCAGTAAAGGACTCAGGTATAGAGGAAATAGGGGAAAAATTTGAAAAAAAGTTTGGAAAGACGAAGGGTGAGCATAAAATTAGAATGACTATTGATACTGACTCAAAGAAGGTAAGAATTAAAAAAAGAGTAAGTGGATTAGTTAAACTATATAAAAGTTTACCAATTGACAAATTAGCACAAGCCTTAGAAAAATCCAACGATGATGCTGAAAACTTAATTTATGAATTAGTAGCAGAAGGCATAGAGGGTAATCTTGAAGAAGGCATATTTAAATTTACAAGTATAGAAGATGAAGTGATATCAAAACTGAATGAATTAATTGATAAAATGTAATAGAATGAGGTAGAATGTAAAATGATTAATCCATTTTATGAAAAATTAGCAAAATTAGCAATAAATTATTCAACTAAAATAAAGAAAGGAGACAGAGTTTTTATTAGTGGCCCTGCTTTAACTAAAGATCTATTTCAAGCATTATATGTTGAAACTGTTAAAGCAGGTGGTCATGCTTTTCTACTTCCGGGAATTGAAGGAATTTCAGAATTAAAATATAGATATGCTTCTGAAGAACAATTACAATACGTAGATCCAATAGTTAAAAAGGCAATTAAAGAAGTTGATGCCTACATTGAAATAGGGGGCGATTACAATACTCGAAAATTAAGTATGGTTGACCCAAAATTAATTGCAAAATCCAAGGGATCACCAGATAATAGAGAAATATGGGAGACATTAATGAATAGACTTGGAACTGGAGAATTAAAATATCTAGCTTTACCATTTCCATGTAATTCATTGGCTCAAGAAGCAAATATGGATTTATTTTCCTATTTTGAATTCATAGAAAAAGCGTTATATTTAGATAAAGAAGATCCGGTAAAAGAATGGCTAGAAATTGAAAGAAAACAAGAAACTATGCGTATTTATTTAAATAAAGTAGATAAAATCCAAGTAATCGGAGAGGATACAGATTTATTTTTATCAATAAAAGGTAGGAAATGGGAAAATTGTAGTGGTCGGGAAAATCTACCTGATGGTGAAATCTGCACAAGCCCTATAGAAGATTCAGTAAATGGTCATATTAGATTTACTTATCCTGGAATCTTTCAAGGAAAAGAAATTCAAAACATTTACTTGGAATTCAAAAATGGAAAAGTAGTGAATTTTTCAGCAGATAAAGGCCAAGAATTATTAGAGGAGATATTAAAAATAGATAATGCGGACATATTAGGGGAATTTGCGATTGGGACTAATTATGGTATCACCAAATTTACAAAAAATATATTATTTGATGAAAAAATTGGAGGGACTATTCATTGTGCTCTTGGGGCAGGACTTAAGGAATTAGGCTCTAAAAATGATTGCGCGATACACTGGGATATATTAAAAGATATGAAATTACTAGGTTCTAAGATATTAGCTGATGATAATATAATTTATGAAGAAGGTAAATGGAGAATATAAAATTAATGAATAAAATTTAGGAGATTAGGGGATATTATATTGACAGAGTTAGCAAATCAACACACTTTTAAGAGATATTTATTCTTTTGGATGGGTCAATTGTTTTCCTTATTAGGTTCATTAATTATCTTTTTTATATTATTTGTATGGATTACAGATACAACGGGTAGTGCATCTATGTTAGCTTTTGGTAATTTCATTTATCTGATTCCAATGTTAATTTTAACCCCTTTTGCGGGGGTCATATCAGATAGATACAATCGAAAGAACATAATCTTATTAGTAGATTCATTACAAGCCTATTTTACATTACTTCTAACGTTATTTTTTATATTTAATGCTGCTCAAGTTTGGATTGTTTTCATATTTTTAGCTATTCGAAGTGTTTTCCAATCATTTCATTCTCCTGCAGTCGGGGCTATAATGCCATCTATGGTTCCAAAAGATAAATTAAGTCGAATTAATGGGATTAATTATTTTTTTTCTGGGTTAATACAGTTAATAGGACCCGCTGTTGGAGCTACTTTATTATTTTTTTTTCCCATCCAAATTGTTTTATGGGCTGATGTAATTACTTACTTAATTGCGTTAATTCCCTTATTAATTATTAAAATCCCTCGTGTTAATGTTAATTTAGATGAGGATAATAAGAATTCTTTTTTTGTAGAAATGAAAGAAGGTTTTACAGCAATTAAAACTATCCCAGGGCTCTTACCAATTATGCTAACAGCAATGGTGTTAAATATGTTAATTCAACCGCTAATAGTTCTAATGCCTTACTTTATTAAGATTGTACATAGTGGAGATAATTTCATATTAGCAATATTAGAGATGCTTTTACAAGCAGGTATGATTGTCGGAGCAATAATTCCTTCTATTAAAAAAAATTGGAATAATTCAATTAGAACCTTGATTATTGGAATTATTATAATAAATATTGGATATTTAATGTATGCAATTGCTCCAATTGGATTTTATCCAATAATGGGTTCAGGAGCATTAGTTCTGGGCTTTTTTCTGCCCATAGTCAATACAATAGTATTAACAGTAGTTCAAAAAACAATCCCTCACAATAAAATGGGAAGAGTATTCTCAATCCTTAATACGCTTTCTATGATTGCTTCCCCTATAGGAGCAATTATATCAGGACCTTTAAGTGAAATTTTTGGGGTATCTTGGCTATATTTTTATTGTGCTACTTTTGGCATTATTTTGGCGATCTCAGTCTATATGTTTACAGGTTTAAGGTATGTAAATTATGATAAAGAATTAAATGGCAATCAAAAAATGAAAATTAAGGAAATATCGTAAGAAGAGGTAATAATAAAAAATGATTAATCCAAATTATGAAAAACTTGCTAAGATAGTAGTTGAATATTCACTTGAGATTAAAAAAGGACACACAGTTTTTGTATCAGGACCATCTTTTGCAAAAGATTTGTTTCAAGCTTTAAACATAGAAATTATTAACGCAGGTGCCCATTGCATTATTAATCCTGGTATAGAAGGAATAAGAGAGAGTTTTTTTAAATTTGCATCAGATGAACAGTTAAAATATGTCAGTAAAGTTGAAGAATCTGTATTTAAGGATTTTGATCGTTTAATTGAAATCCGAGCAGATTACAATCCGCGAAAGTTTAGCACCATTGACCCAAAGAAGCTTTCGATATTTATGGGCACTCCTAAAAGAAAAGAATTAAGAGAAATTCAAGAACAGAGAACTTCAACTGGAGAATTAAAGTGGATTGTGATTCCTTATCCATGTAATGCCTATGCACAAGAAGCAAATATGGATTTATTTTCTTATGCAGAGTTCATTAATAAGAGTTTATTCTTAGATAAAGAAAATCCTATTGAAGAATGGAGAAATATTCAGAAAGAACAAGATTTAATAATAGATTATTTAAATAAAGTTAAAAAAGTTCAAGTTTTAGGGGAAGAAACTGATTTAAAACTTTCCGTTGAGGGTCGTAAATGGATAAATTGCTGTGGAAAGACAAATTTACCGGACGGTGAAGTTTATACGAGCCCAGTTGAAGATTCTGTGAATGGAAATATTCGATTTACTTATCCTGGGATATACATGGGAAAAGAAATTGAAAATATTTATTTAGAGTTTAAAGATGGAGAGGTAATTAAAGCAACTGCGGCAAAAGGAGAAGATATTCTTCAAGAAATATTGAATGTAGAGAACGCAAAAAGAATTGGAGAATTTGCGATTGGGATGAATTATGGGATTACTAAATTCAGTAAAAATATATTATTTGATGAAAAACTTGGCGGAACATTACATTGTGCGTTAGGACAAGGTTTTGAAGAGTCAGGTTCTAAAAATTTCTCTTCAGTTCATTGGGATATATTGAAAGATATGAAAGTACCAGGCTCGAAGATTATCGCTGATGGAATGGTAATTTATGAAGAAGGTAAATGGAAATTAAAAAACAAATCAATTTAATTTAGATATATTAATACAAGAAGAAAAAATCAAAATAAAAAATTCGAATTAATAAAAAAAATTAAAAAAAAATTAGGAAATTAGGGGATATAGAATGGAAGAATTTGCAAATAAGGAAACATTTAGGAACTATTTGTTTTTTTGGAGTGGTCAGTTATTTTCGCTGCTTGGGTCAATGGTAGTCTTTTTTGTGATAACCGTTTGGATTGCTGCTGTTTACAATGATCCTTTCATAAGTGCCTTTGCTTCATTTTTATATATACTAATGATGACCATTTGTATGCCGTTTGCGGGAGTAATTGCTGATAGAATTAATAGAAAAGTATTGATTATAGTCGCGGATTCCTTGCAAGCATATGTTACAATTCTTTTAATAATTATATTTTATTTCGGAAGGGCAGATATTTGGATTGTTTATCTATTTCTCAGCCTTCGAAGTATATTTCAAGCGTTCCATTTACCTACTGTTAACGCGATCATTCCAACAATGGTTCCAAAAGATAAGCTTTCAAGAATTAATGGTGTGAATTTCTTATTTACAGGTGTAGTTCAACTTTTAGCACCATTTATAGGGGCACTATTGTTAATGTTCTTGTCAGTATACATGATACTTTGGGTTGATGTTATTACATTTTTTATTGCTTTGATACCTTTATTACTGATAAGCATACCTTCCGTAAGGCAAGTTAATCATACTGAAGAGAAAAAGGAAAAAAGGTCCTTTTTCAAAGATTTTAGACTAGGGCTAAGGACTTTAAAAATTATTCCTGGATTAGTAATTATGGTAATTCTATCGATGTTATTAAATTTCTTAATCCAACCTGTTAATGCCCTTATGGCTTTATTTATCATGGACTTCCATGGAGGTGGTCCAGGACATATTGCTTTAGCTGAAATTACTTTTACAGGAGGGATGATTGCTGGAGCTTTGGTTACTTCAATTAAGAAAAATTGGAAAAATAAAATAAGAGTAATTTTTATAAGTCTTTTAATTGCATTGATAGGATACATGATATTTGCGATCGCACCTATAGGAAACTATTATATTATGGGATTAGGCGGGATTATTTTAGGATTCAATTTACCAATAATAAACGCCTTATATCAAACTTTTCTACAAACAACAGTGCCAGTTGATAAACTGGGGAGAGTAACCTCAATAGATCATACCTTATCTTCAGCAATGTCGCCACTGGGTTCATTAATCTCAGGACCAATGGCATTATTGATAGGTATACCATCATTGTTTTTCTTTAGTGGATTCCTCGGTGTAGCATGTACAGTCTGTTTTTGGACATTTACAGGTATTCGGAAAGTAGATATCGAAAGTAAAAGCGTACTCGAAGAAATCAATGGAAAAATAGATAAAATTTCAATTTAATTTTTTTCTTTTTTTTTTAAAGAATATTCATTTTCAAAGGTGAAGGAAATAACAGAAAATTTAGCAAATAGTCAGACTTTTCGAAATTATTTAATATTTTGGATAGGACAACTATTTTCAGTGCTTGGATCATCAATTTCACATTTTGTAATTATATGGTGGATAACTGACATAACAGGAAGCACAACGTTGCTTTCTTTAGCAACTTTCCTTTATGTTTTACCGATGACAATTGTAGTTGCCTTATCAGGGGTAGTAATTGATAAATTGAATCGAAAAACAATTATTATTGTGGTGGATTCACTCCAAGCTTATGTAATGCTTTTGGTAATTATAATTTTCAACCTTGGAGGGGCAAATCCAATATTAATAATTGCAATAATGAGTTTATTAGGAATATTTCAAGGTTTTCACATTCCTACGGTAGGTGCGATTGTTCCAACAATGGTGCCTAAGGAAAAATTAAGTAGAATAAATGGGCTTAATTTTTTTTTAAGAAGTTTCATTCAAATCATAGGACCTGTAATTGGTGCTATGTTGTTCTCATTTATACCATTTGAAATTATACTATGGATTGATCCACTTACATTCTTAATTGCTTTTATACCTCTATTAGTAATCAAAATCCCTAATATTAAGAGAGAAAATGCTGTTGTTGAAAATAATTCATTTTTGGAAGACTTTAAAATTGGATTGCGTACACTAAAATCAATTCCTCTTCTTCTTATGATGCTTATAATTTCAATGTTTGTTAATTTTTTATTAATGCCATTCAATATTTTAATCCCGTATTTCATTAGATATAATCATATGGGGGATCCTTCAAATTACGCATTTATTATAGCTTTTATGAATGGTGGAATGCTTCTGGGTGCTTTATTGACTTCGATTAAAAAGGAATGGAAACATGCTCTTCCCATCTACTTTGGGCTTGAATTTATATTAATGATGAATGGTGGAATTGTTGCATTAACACCATTTCGCTTATTTCTGATGATGGCGATTATACTAGGGATTACCGGCATAACTATTCCTATTCTTAATACAGTTTATTTAACAATAATGCAACAGAAAGTGCCCGCAGATAAAATGGGAAGGTTATCTTCTCTCGATTGGGCAATTTCATCAGCTATAACTCCAATTGCAACTATAATTACAGGGCCATTATCTAATGTAATCGGTGTAATAAGCTTATTTCTTTCTTGCTCTATTATTGGAATGATAATAACAGTTCTTCTTTGGCAGATTGCTAGAATCAAAGTGAATACAATCAATAAATTAGAAGAACCTAAAGAAGAAATTATTTTATCAGTTACTAAACAAGAGGAAATATTATAATTTACTCATAACTTAATCTTTTTCTAAATCCTTTTTATTTTTGTTGATCCAGTTTAACAAATTTCTACTCCTTTTTGGAAAAATATAAGTAATTACTTCCATCGCAGTTTCCTTTACTTCAGAATTTTCATCTGAAAGAATACAATTTTCTAGAACATCATATACTTTATCATTTTTCAGATTTAAAACTTTAAAAGCAAGGATACTTACTTTTCTAATCTCGTTTTTATCACTCTTTTCAAGGAAATAACTTAACAATTCAATTGCTTCTGATTTAGTCATTTGGCTTGTTTTAACATAATCATAAATTTTTGCGACAGTTAGATCTTTACTCATGAACTCTAATGCATCTTGATAAAGAGTCTTATTCAACGAGCTATAATCTTTATCTTTTTTCCGCAAATCAAAGGGACAATCATGATTCTCTGGTAATCTATGCTTATTACAAAAGATCATTCCACAGAATTTACATCTATATGGAATATCTTTTATTGCACCTTTACAAAAATGACAAATTGACAAAATGTAGAGATAATGTTATTGTGTTTTTATGCTAATATCTTGTAGGATACTTTCATTTAAAACTTCTACAAAAATTAAAAAATATGTTCTAGTCTATCAATAATATCATTTTGAATAGGGGTTCCAAGATCAATAAAAGTAGCGTTGTATCCTCCTACTTTAACAATTAAATCAGGATATTTTTCAGGGTGTTTTTGAGCATTCCGTAATGTTTCAGTTGAAACTGCAGTTGCTTGGACTTGCATCCCTCCGTTGTTAAAATATCCTTTTAAAAGGGAATAAAATTTTTCAATATTTTCTTCATTTGCAAGATTTTGAGGATGAATCCGGATATTTAATGCAATACCATTGGTAGCATAATTATAATTCAGTTTTGCAGCAGAATTTAAAATCGCAGTAAGACCTTCCTTTTCAACATTATTTACTGGGGAAAGACTGTTTGAGATTGGTTCCATTGCTTTTCTGCCATCTGCTGTTGGTTGTGTAAAGAAACCTTCCATTACATGAATTCCCATTGAATAAGCACCAACAGAATATCTTCCACCTCTAATCGGTGTATATTTTGTAACTTCCTTACCGAATAAGTCCCAGAGTTCATTTGCAAATGAGTCAATTTCTTCTTTGTCGTTTCCCCATTTTTCATATTTGTTGATTAAGCTCTGTCGGAAAGTCTCTTGACCCTCAAAATTTGAATTTAATATATCAATAAGTTCTGGTAAAGTCAATAAATTTTCTTCATAAACTACTTTCTTTATATTGTAAAGCGAATCAACTAAAGTAGCAAACCCATAAGCAGTAATCGAAGAAAAATTATATTTTGCTCCTCCACATACGTAATCCATTCCGTTTTCCATACATCTGTCTGTACTTGCTGAAACAAATGGGTGTTGCATATATTTCATAGCTTCTTCGTCTCCTATTTTAGCTATTTTAACAGATTTTTCTATATTAAATTGTAATTGCCGTTTAAAAGCGTCGAATAATTTTTCATAAGTAGTAAATGTAGCAGGATCTCCTGTTTGCAAGCCATCAACCATTTTTGACATATTACTGTAGCCATTATTCAAAACTAACTCAAGTATTCCTGGTAAGTTCATAAACATACGACCTGTGGCGGAAAAACTGTTACCTTGACCAGTCGGTTCTACACACCCTATAATCACGTAATTTCGAGCATCTTCCAAAGAATAACCCGCTTTAACTAATGCAGGAATATGAACATCATCATTATAAAATGCTATACCAGAAGTAGTTTTAAGAACTCTTATTGCTTCTTTTACAAATTCTTTGTTAGTGTTTTTATGAATTCTTATAGAGAGATCTGTTGTAAATACTTTTAAGTTTTCATATGCTTCAAGGAAAAGATAAGATAATTCATTTGTAGCATCCTTTCCCTCAATATCTATCCCAGAAATTGTTATTGTTTGAGTATTTTGTCCTAACGCATTAGCAACCATGGTAAAATCTGTAGGTAATAAAGTCAAATTCCATGTTAGTTTTAGATTCAATTCTTCTATTAACTCTAATGCAAATTTGCGTATTATTTTACTTGTTGATATATCTTTTTGATAAAAAGGCCATAGAATTTGATCTAATCTACCTAAAGCAAGAACGCTACGCTGATAAATAATATCTGCTATATTTTGTGAAAACCATATGTATTGAACTGCTTCATAAAAAGTTTCAGGAGGATCTTTTGTGAATTTTTGCATTATTTTACTAATAACTTCTAATTCATCTTTCCTAACATTGTTTGTTTCATTTTCAGCTAATTTTTTAGCTAAATCTGAATATCTTTTAGAGAATTCTATAGCCGCATTGTAATAAATCTTAACAGCTTCATAAAAATTATACTTCTCTTGAAATTTGTCGTCTTTTTCATTGAGCTGATTTTGAATAAATTCTGCTTGCTCAATTATACCTTTATATCCTAATTTCAATAGTTTTTCATATCCTGCGCATAGATGACCTTCAGTGGCACCTTGATGTATCGCAATATTCGGTACTAATGATTCAATTTTCCCTAACCCAGTAATCAAACCTTCTTTTAAAAGTCTTTTATTTATTCTATCTGCAACAAGAGATTTTCCTTTCCAGAAAGGAATCATCTCTAATAGCTCATCACGGTCATTATCTTCAATAAAAAAAGGTTGCAGTTTTCTTCTCGCTAATTTTTTGTACATACTTGGTTTATCTAGACTATTATCGTATCTAAGCAGGTCTAGATTAATCTTTTCCCCTAAATTTTTACTAGTTTCGTTTCCAACTAATAACTCATCTTCCCTGATAAAAATCGTCATATTTTTTAGAGTATGAGCAACAGCTTTAGCTCTTTTAATAATTTCTGGGTCATTTGGGAATTTTTTATAGATCTCAGTAAAATATCTCATCCTTTCAATACATAATTCATACTTGCTTGAAAGTAAATTCTCTTTTAACTTTAGAGTTCTTCTTGATGAGCTGTTAGTTATTGAAATCATTATAGAATCTTGAATAGTATTTAAAAAGTTTAGTATAAGTATTTAATCATTAAATATTAACTTACTTTTTATGGATTTTTAAGTTATTTAATCTTATCTAAGTTAATTAAACAAAATAATTTTTCATTTTGAGGTTTAAAAATTGAATTTTGAGACTATAGAATTTGAATTGAGAGATGACGGTATTGGGATTTTAACTCTTAATCGTCCAGATAAATTAAATGCTTTGAACTTTCAAATGATTGAAGATTTACATAAAATTTTCGATTACTTAATGGTTAGTTTAGATTGTCGTGTTCTTATTTTAAAGGCAGCTGGTAGAGCTTTTTGTGCGGGTTTGGACCTTAAAGAGTCGACTATTCTTCAATCTAAAAAAAAGCCGGAAGAACTTAAAGAGAAATTTTTCTTTATGAAAGCTCCAGAAAAGGACACTATTAAAGCAAAAATTTATGCACAAGCAAGAGCGAGCCAAATAATTGTTAAAATGAGAAAAATTAACCAACCAATTATTGCTGTGATTCAAGGAGCTGCTACTGGAGCAGGATTTACATTAATTTTAGCAACAGATATACGAATTGCTGGAGAAAATGCAAAATTAGCAAATTCATTTATCAATATTGGGTTTTCTGGTGCTGATTTAGCAAGTAGCTATCATTTACCTAGATTAATTGGCATGTCGCGTGCAGCTGAGATATTATATACAGGGCGCTTTATAGATGCGATTGAAGCTGAGAGAATCGGACTTGTTCTTAAAATAATTAGTGGTGATGAAACTAAATTATTAGAAGCAGCATTGGAAGTGGCAGAGAATTTACTAACTAAAAGTCCATTAGGACTTAGAATGACAAAAGAGGCAATTAATATTTCATTGGACTCACCGAGTTTAGATACAATAATGCAAATAGAAAATCGTACACAGATGCTATGTTCAACTTCTACCGATCTTTTAGAGGGAGTCAATGCATTTTTCGACAAAAGAAAACCAAAATATCCAAAATCATGAACTAGAGGCTTTAAGTGATAAAATATGGTATATAAAACCATTAAATTTGAACTAAGTGAGAATGGCATAGGAATTTTAACTCTAAACAGACCTGAAAAATTAAATGCTATCTCATTTCAAATGGAAAAAGAACTTCATCAAGTATTAGATGAACTAATGATAAATTTAGAATGTCGGGTATTGATTTTTCGAGGGGAGGGAAGAGCTTTTTCAGCTGGGACAGATTTACAGGAGGGATTGATTTTAAATTCAAAGAAAAATCCAGAAGGATATGAAAAATTCTATTTTTTAGACGTTGCAGAACCAATAAAAAGAAAAATGTATCATCAATGGCATATAACTCAAATCATTATGAAAATGAGGAAAATTCCGCAACCAATTATAGCTGCGATCCATGGATCAGTTGCGGGAGGAGGATTTGGATTTGCAATGGCTTCTGACATTAGAATTGCTAGCGAAGATGTTAATTTTATTAATGCATCTATTAATATTGGTTTAACTGGAGCAGATATGGGAAGTAGTTATTTTCTTCCTCGTCTTATTAATCTTTCAAGAGCTACAGAAATAATTTATAGTGGGAGAGGTTTTTCTGGAAAAGAAGCTGAGAATGTCGGTTTTATTCAAAAAGTTGTCAGGAAAGAAATTTTATTCGATGAAGCTTTAGATTTAGCAGAAGAATTATTAACGAAAAGCCCTTTAGGTCTAAGAATGACGAAAGAAGCCCTTAATTTATCCCTTGATTCTCCAAGTTTAAATAACATACTACAATTTGAAAATAGCTCTATAGTTTTGACCTTCTCCTCTAAAGATATAAATGAAGCTGCAGACGCATTCTTTGGAAAAAGAAACCCTAAATATGGGTTAAAATAGTAAACTTTTCTATATCAATAATGAAAAACTATATTTTTTATAAAATTGAAATAATAAATATTTATATTCATGAAGGGAATAATTATGGAAGAAGTAAAAAAGAAACCGAAATTAAAGCGTAGAGTATCATTATTTGCACTTACAATATATGGTGTAGGAAATATTTTAGGGGCCGGTATCTATGGTTTGATAGGGTCAGTCGTAGGAATAACTGGAAATCTTTCTTGGCTTTCATTTATATTAGCTGCTATAACTGGGGCATTTACAGGATTGTCCTACGCCGAACTTTCTGCGATGTATCCTAAAAGTGCTGCGGAATTTGTCTATACGGAAGAAGCATTTAAAAAAAGAATTTTATCGTTTAGTTTAGGTTGGATTATTATTTTTTCAGGTATATTGTCTGCTTCAACTGTATCTTTAGTTTTTGGTGGTTATTTATCTGATTTATTCGGTATTAGTTCAATTTTTCTCAATATTTTGTTTGCGATTATTCTCGTAATAATTTTGAGCTTGATAAATTTAATAGGTATTAAAACATCTACTCGTACTAATATAATTTTTACTCTAATCGAAGCTTCAGGTTTAATCATAATTATTATTTTGGGATTTTTTGGCAGTGAAAACCCAAATTATTTTGTTCTTCCAACAGGTTCTTCAATCCTAGGCATTTTTTCTGCAGTTGCATTAATATTTTTTGCTTATATAGGATTTGAAGATATTGCTAATATTGCTGAAGAAGTAAAAGAGCCCCATAAAAATCTTCCAAAAGCGATTATTTACTCAATTATTATTACGACAATTTTATATTGTTTTGTTTCAATTTCAATAGTGAGTATCTTAGATTATTCTACGATTGCTGCTTCCGAAGCTCCTTTAAAAGAAGTTGCTGAAACAATACTGGGACCATTTGGGGGTATACTTTTATCTCTAATTGCTTTATTTGCTACAGCTAATACAGTTCTCATCATGTTAATTGTCACATCTCGAATGATGTATGGTATGGCCAGAGATAAGGCACTTCCAAGAGGATTGAAAAAGATTTCACTTAAATATAGAACGCCGATAATCTCTGTTTTTTTGACAATGTGTTTCACAATCGTGCCAATTTTTTTCGGAGATATTTCAATAGTTGCCCATGCTACCGTTTTTGGAGTACTAATAAACTTCTTTTTAGTTAATATAAGTTTACTCGCTCTACGTAAAAGCAAGCCAGATCAAGAAAGACCATTTACTTTAAAACCGAGTCTGAAAGGATATCCTATTATCGCGTTGCTGGGATCAATAATATGTATTGCTTTATTATTCACTTTTAATTGGCTAACTGTTGTTATTCAAGTGATAATTATAATTTGTGGGATAATAGTATTCTATGCGATGAAATCGAAAATAGAAACAAAAACTGTAAGGGACTAGTTAACTTTTCGTCATAGTTCATTAATATTGCTATATCCTACAACATCATCCCTTAAAAATATCTTAAAAGAAAAGTCGCCATCCATGTATGGTTCTATTAAATTAACTAATACATCATGTTCTGGTTTCGCAAAAATCTTCTTGTATTCTTCACCTACACCTTCTAGAAACTGGTACTGTTGTAATACGAAATTTCCATTGAATCGCACTTTATTGAGAAAATTTATAATCTCATCAATATCATTAGAATCTAATAATTTTGCTACGTAAGTAGTACGTATTTCGAAATCAATTTCCTTTTGGGAATTCAAAAATTTAATAGATTCTAATATTTTACTTAAATCTACCTTAACACCAGCAATTTTTTCAAATTTATCTTTGTTTAGGGGACCTTTTAAATCCATAGCGACTCTATTGATAAATGGAACGACTTTTTTTAGAACATCGGGATTTGAACCATTTGTATCTATGCTTATAAACTTATCAATTTTTTGAATTTGTTTACAAAACTCAAGTAAATCTTTTTGTAGAGTTGGTTCCCCACCTGTAATGCTAACCCCGCTTACTAATAAATTAGTAGATATTTTATCAATTAATTCTTCAATTTTATAATCTCTTCCAACATTCTCATTTAAGAGATACTTATTATGACAAAATTCACATTTAAAATTACAACCTACCGTGAAAAAAACCATACAGGATTTTCCCGGAATATCCTTAGTTGATATATCAACTATTCCTCCTATCTTCATGTTCAAACTAATACTTTTCTTTAATTAAAGTCTCAACTAGATATAAGGGTAAATCAAATGGTCCCGGAGTTTCTAATTTGAGGGATGTAAGAGCCGCAGCAAACTTTAAGGACTCTTCCGGATTTTTAGTTAATCTAGAACCTAAATAACTAATAAAAGCAGTATCTCCTCTTCCAGTCCTACCAACTGCACTTTTATTTTTCCAAGGGAAAGTAAATGTAGAATTAGATAGATATAAAGAAATTCCCTCTTCATGTGTTATAATTATTTCTTTTGGGCCATATTGAGCTAAAACTTTAGCTGCCTGAGTAATATTTTGCTGATTTGTTAAAATTCTTGCTTCAGTTTGATCCAATTTTAAAACACATACATTTGATATAATTTCTTTCCTTTCCTTTTCAGAAAGAGTTGAATAAAAAACTTTTCCATGATCTCTAAAGCGAATGAAACCTTGTATATCAAGACATACATTATTATAATTGATTTTTATATACTCCAATAATTCTAAATCGATTTCTCCAGTGACTATATTACCCAGCACAAAAAATTTTGGTGGAGATTTGAACTTTGGAATTTCTTCCTTTTTAAATAAACCAGCAAACCCTAAAGGCTCGTAATCTCTAAATTCCATATTATTTGATGAATAAATATTTCTTAACCCTGAAGTTTCTTCAGAAGGATATGCGTAATATTTTATTCCATTTTTTCTAAAAATTTCTAGAAGTGAAAAATCATCTTCTTTTAATCTTGTAATAATTATAATCTTTAACCCCATATGAGAACCAGTTATTCCCCCATAATAAACTACACCTCCTAGACTAGTATAGCTAATTCCATCAATTTCAATAATATCTTTGGCTAAATGTCCTAAAATTACTAAATCTGCTGATTCTAAACTCATAGATAGAATAAAAAATGAATAAATAATTAAGAAATTATTGTTAAGAAATATAGAAAATTATGTTTTAAAAAAATTTGATTTATGATGGATTATTAATTTTCTTATTTCGATTTATGCCGTCAATATAACTCTCTAAAATTCTCTCCTTTATTTTTGAATGATTTAAGGAAGGAATCTTGTTTACTTGCTTATTACTCCTTTCGATACTTTTAATAATATCCGAACTAACCTTTTTTAACATTTTTGTTTACTTTTTTTACCTTTCCTCTAAATTTTTTTTAATTTAAACTTTAATTTTTATTATATTGTATTATAATATTACATTAATCCTATTTAAGCTTTTCCCACACTTTTCCCACCTCACACAGAAAGCTCTATAGCCTAAAAGAATGCTTCAAATTCGAAAGTGAACAATTTTCAACATATTAAAAAAAATCAAAAAGATTATTATAATATAATCTTAGATTTTAATCTTTCGAGTGAATAATTTCTAATCAAAAGGTTTTTTAATGGTTTTTAACTCTCATTATTAACAATTTAGTACATTTTAATTAGGTAGCTAGGTATAGATTTTAATATGTTATTTGAAGACTTAATTGGATTGCTCAAAAAGAAAGGATTTAAAGATACTATGGCAGTGCTCATCAACCAGAAAGACCACAAGACTGATAAACACACGTTCTATAATGAATTGAACAAATTCTCATACTACAATTCGTTTTTTCGGGTGAAAGAGGAATTAATACAGAAAGGTCTAATCGAAATTGAAAATACGAGTAAAGTGAAGTATATCAAACTTACTGAGAAAGGTTTAGATGTATATAATAAATTGAAAGATATCAGCAATATGCTTAAAAATTAATCCTCTTTTTTTTTTGATCTCTAATTTTAAAAGAAGTGTTTCTCCATTGATATTAGAAAGATTAATTGTAGGGCCTTTAGGTACTAATTCTTACATTTTTGGTTCAAGTGAAAATAGGGAAGTAGTCATTATTGACGTTGGTGGGGAACCTGAAGTTATTATTAAAGTTATCGAAGAAATAAATGTAAAACCTATTGGTTTGCTATTAACACACGGACATTATGATCATACTTTAAAACTTGGTAAAATTCTGAGATTTTTTAATATTCCCTTAATGTATAATAAAAAGGAATTTGATACTGATATTTATAGGCATAAAGAAGCTAATCGTTGGCTCTCGGAAGGAGATAACATTAAAGTTGGAGAATTAAATCTTATTGTATTAGAAACTCCCGGACATTCTCCAGGTGCGTTATCATATTATTCAAAAGATCCAAAAGAATATAATGGGAAAAAAATCGATGGAGTAATTTTTACAGGTGATTTAATTTTTCGTCGAAGTATAGGTAGATCTGATCTTAGAGGTGGAAATTCTGAACTTTTATTTTCCAGTATAAAAAATAAAATTATGTATAACCCAGAGATTTCAGACAATTTTCTTATATTTCCAGGGCATATGGGTATTACTTCGGTAGGAGAAGAGAGAAAATTAAATATGTTCCGAAATTATTTCTTGGATCAATAATTCTCTTATAAAAAAAAATCTATTTATTGAATAGTTTATATAAATTTTTAAAAACCTATAATCTTATTATAATAATATCTAAAAATTTAGAATTCTTAAAGGTGTAGTTAAGATTATAAACCGGGCAGAGGTCAAAGCAATCATAAGGCGCTTTGAGGAACGTGAAGGAATTCGGGGTGTTATTATCTGTGATTCATCAGGTTTACCAATAGACTCGAATATGGATATAAATCTCTCAGAAGAAATCGCAGCTTATGTCACTTCACTAATTGGGAAAGGACGCCAAGTTGTAGATGCTTTAGATGAAGGAAAGCTGAATTTTATAAGATTAGAGACATCAGTAGGTAGAGAATCAAGGGAGACAATGATAGCTTTGGAAGAAAATCTGATCTTGATCATTTTAAAATAAAAAGTTATTTTTTCACTTTTCCTTTTTTATAATTTGATATATTTAAATTCCTTAAACGATATATTTAACTATATATTTATTTAAGATAATTTCTTAACCAATTTCAGAATTCAACTCAAATGAAATGATTATATAAGGGAAAAATACCATGGTTGATAAAAAGATTCTTGAAAATAAATTAGCAGAGTTAATGGATATTGTACCCGAAACAGAAGGATTAATAGCTGCTGATGCGAGTGGGAAAGTTATTATCGGTCAAACACTTACTGATATGGATCATTCAAAAATAGCAAAAGCATGTGCTACGATTATCAAAGATTCAAATAAT
>JBHLNW010000045.1:10226-25751 GCA_048941185.1 Promethearchaeota archaeon | reverse complement strand
GCAATTGGCACAGCAATCCGATCTTCCCTAAAAAATGGTAATAAAATGACTGAAGAAGAATTTATATCAGCAGGAGGTAATAAAAGCACAATTCATCTTGACATGATGATCGGTTCAGGAGAGATGAATGTTGATGGAATTACAGAAGATAATAAGGTTGAACCATTAATGCGAAATGGAGAATGGGCATTTAATGTATGAAGGGATCTTAAGGAAAAGTCCTATATCTATAATCTAAAATATCTTTTGCTTAGATTCCCTTTATTTTTGGGGAATTAGAATTAACAATTGTGTTAAAATTCATTCTAAAATTATTTAAACTTGTTTTAATTAAAAAAATATCATTAAATTAAACATCTTTTTAAGGAAAAATTATGATTGAATACATCTTTTTTGTTATATTTTTTGTCGTTGTTGCCTTAGAGATATTAGCTGAATATAAAAACAATAAAAAGCTTGAATATTGTACTAAACCACTTGCGATGCCATTACTGATTCTATTTTATATTTTTGGTGTAATAGAAGGAGGATCAATAGGATTAGTTGATTGGTTAATTGTTGTTGCATTAATAGGCGGTTGTGCTGGAGATATCTTATTAATGCTTCGGAATCAAGAAAAATGGTTTTTATTTGGCATGGTGGCTTTTTTACTTAATCAGATCTTCTATATCTTATCATTTCTATTGTCTATCACTGACTATACAGCATTTAATTTATGGGGATTATTCCTACTTGGTCCTGTTATATTAATATTATTATTTACAGTACCCCGATTCATTAAAAAAACTGAAGATATGAAAATTCCCGTGATAGTGTACATGAGCGCTATATTATTTATGCATATAGCTGCCTTATTACGACTAGCAGAATTTGATGGATTACCATTTATCTTAGTTTATATAGGGTCGATCTCTTTCATATTTTCTGATTCTATATTAGCATTGAATAAATGGGATCCCAAGATAAAACAAGGTCGATTAATTAATATGACGACCTACTTCATGGCCCAATTCTTTATTACATTAGGAGCCCTGCTTAGTGTCTTATCATATTTATAAAAAAAATCCTAAATCTTTTTTTTAATTTTAAATTTTGGTTAAAAAAATTTTTAATTTAATAACAATTAAATGATAATATCATAGGTTTTAACAGTCGGTGCCTCAATAGCTCAGTCGGTAGAGCGTTGCCTTGGTAAGGCAATTCATTAGGGATATATCTCTTTGAGCTTATAGGTCGGGGGATCATACAGGTCAAGCATTTAGCTTGAACTTGATAAGCCCCCTTGGGGCTCCATTCTAATAACTTTCTATTATATTGAGTAAATTACAACATCAATATTATAATCTAGGATTTTAAAATTAATTACCTCTGAAATTATATAAGATGGTTAGAAAATTAAAGAATAAAAAGATTTAAAAAATTAAAGAAATTAAAATCGTCTTTTCTTTTTGATAAATATAAGCACTATTATTGAAAAGGCTACTGAGAAAAGAAAGTAAACCAAATTATATCCAGGAATAGCCGATCGATTTGCACACGTATTATTGCCTATACTATTAGCTAGACAATTTATTTCTAATATACACTTATTATTATTTACTAATGTATTCCGATGCACATGATTATAAGAGCTCTCATTTAAAATTATACCATTTCCTTTATTGTTAATTATCCTATTTAGAGTAATTTCTGTGAAAATGCACTCATATAGATACATTCCATGTGCGTTTGAATAGACATTATTACGTGAAATATTAATAAACATGCAATTGTTAAAAATTATGCCGTAATTTAGGTTTTTTTGTAATAAGTTATCTCGAATAGGATATGAATAAGAATTTACTCCTATATTTGTGATGTATAAGCCATTTACAGAATATTCAACAGTGTTTTGGGTGATGTTGTTTTTAAATTCTTCAAGTTCATCGTGAAGAACATAAATTCCATTCCGACCATCATTTATATAATTTTTATAAATGGTGTTATTATTACTGTACTCTAATCTGATACCATCTCCATCAAGATATCGAATGGAATTATTAATTAATTTTCCATTTTCGACATTTTCCAACATAATTCCAGCACAGTTGGGGCTATAATGAAAATATGAAAACTCGCTATTCCTAATGATGAAAGGACTTGTGGAATCTTTTATAAGTAGTGCCGCAGTTAAAGTAGTATGCATCCCACCATCCATTTTTATGTTATCTATAATATAGGGTTCGGCAAAAGTTCCATTACCATTTGCCCACGCAAATGAAGAGAATTGAGTCCAGTTAAAATCACCACCATCATCATCAGTAATTACTGTAGGCTCTAAATATCTATCCTTAAGATTCCCCACATCTTTTGCATATTGATAGTATTGTCCATAGATATTTCTTTCATTATTAGAAAACAGATTTCCAATAATAGTATTGGTTGCAACGGTTACACTAACTCCTTCGTAGAACCTAATACCAACAGAATTATTTAAGATATAGTTTGAAGCGATGATATTATTCCAACAGAGAAAGGAGATTTTTATACCACCCTCCTGCAAAGACGGGTCATAGCTATTCTTACAAATATTTTCAGATATTAAACAAGAATCTGTAAGATATAATTCTATAGTTGCAGTATTATTGATAAGATCAATAGATTTACTTAAATCGCATCTTATACCATAATCACCAATATTATTACAATGATTTTGAGTAACGGTAATGTTTTCACCACGAATATTTATTCCCCAATAATTGTTATTAAAGATATTTCCCGAAATTGTTGTATTAGTTATCTGATCTACTAAGATACCAGTTCCAGATTCAATATCGTAGCAGAAATTGTTTGAAATGACGGAATTATTACTTTTATATAGGAAGATTCCTCTAGCATTTACATTTTTAAAAGTACAATTGTTAATTTCAAAAAAAACATCAGTGTTCATAATACTAATCCCGATATCAATTACATTCTGCCCATCTACAGTGACATTCTCAATGACATATGGATCATTCCAAGTTCCTGACCCATTACACCACTCATAAGTAGTTGCGAGGGTATTCCACTCAGAATTACCATCGACTTCTATAGTTTCTGTAAGATACCAATACCCAGATGATTTTGGGATAACTTTAATAAGGTCATGTGGATCGGATATACCATTGATTTTATAGAAATTGCTAATAGAGAAATTGAGGTTACCAAGCATTATCAGAATTATTATTACAATTGTTAAATTTGATTTTTTCAAGTGGATTTTACACCAAAGATTTTATTATGTTTTGGTAAATAATTATTTATCTAATTTTTTTTTTTATAAAAATTCTGCCAAAATGTTTATATAAAAGAAGTTTATTTTTAGATACGGTTTTTTACACAATATAAATGCCGGTGGAGGGAGACTCTTGCCAAAACGAGGAGTTTTAGCGTTTCGAGCCCTCGACCTCCAGAATACATCCAGTCTGACCCATTTTTTCAGTAGGATTATGAGTCTGGCGCTATAGCCAGCTAAGCCACACCGGCTTTTTTTTTCTTTTATGATTTTTTATATTTTATTATATTTAGAATTATTATTATCTTTTATTATTTGATTTTTGATAAATTAATCTCTCATTACCCTTTAAATGTTAAAATTAAATTTTTAAGAAAAAAAATCTAAAAATAATTAAATCTTTTGACCACAACTAGCGCAAAATTTAGCATTAGAATCAAGATGAGCTCCACAGTACATACAAAACTTTTTTATGTTGACATCAATTTCATTTGCGACTCTCTCGATGTGTATAGCATCGTCAGGAGTAATTTCCATTTTTTGGATGCCTAAATTTCTCATATCAGTTTTTAATTCTTCTTCAGTCATGCTTTCTGCAGATTTCCCAGTCTCTTGTTCAATTCTTTCAACAACGGGTTGAGTTAGTTTATAAACAGCCTAAGTTCCACTTATCATCAATAATATTGAAGTCCCTAAGATAAAACGTCTTGTTGTACGCCAAAGAATTCTTCGAGTCCTCCATATATTACGTCTTATAGGGGGGCGAAATGGTCGCCGAACCATACCATGACGCATCGTTCTTGGACTCACATTAACACACCGATAATTTAGAACCTTAATTTTTGATTATCAATTTTATTTTTATTAATTAGGATTAAATAAAATAGTTTAATAAAAATTTATATTCTATTAGATTAGAAATTTATAATTATTAACCAAATTATCAATAAACATTAACTAGGATTAGTTTCCATATCTAAAAGTCTAATTTTTTAATTATTAAGCCTATTGTGATTAGCTAATGTTATCTCAATAGCTTTAACTTCAGCCCTAGATCTTATATTCATTTTTTGTTGTAATTGTTCCAGAATTTTTTTCTCGTTATATCCCTGTTCATACAAATGCTTAAAACTTTCGACACCCTCTTCATTTAAAAAAATATATCGTTTATTCAAAAACACAATCAGCCATTTTTTCTTTTTCTGATTTTTCGATAATGAATATAATATCTTTCTAATATCATCTAGAGGTCGTTCAAACTTATCAGCAATTTCTTTGTCAGTTATTATAGAATATTCTTGGATTAATCGTAAAATTCGTCTTTTCGAAGAAAGCGTAATCAAGTATGAAACTAAGTAAAGTAAGAAAAAAAAGCCTGCTAGCCACATCCCTAATATTTGATCAAATACAAAGATGATGATAATGATTACTAATAATGGGTAAAAAATAATTTTTTTAATATTTCTTATTAATTTTGAAAGAACACTAAGACTCCGATTATCTTTTCTACTAGCCATATGACATTCTAATCTACATTATTGATTTAAGAATTTCTTTTTGTTCTTCTGTTACTTTAGATTTCTTTTCAGGATTTTTTAAGGATTGTATTGCAGCTTCAATTGCTTCAAGTTTTATAGAGTATTTTTCAAAAAGTTCAGTGAAACTATTGATATCAATATCATTGTTTTCATACAATATTTTTAATTGTTTTAATGTTCTGCCAATTCCAGCTTTACTATTTTGTAGTGCTTCGATTTTATTGAAATTAATCAACACATCTGACATTATGTTTTTATAGCGTCGATAAGCATCAAAATTAAGATCCGATTCAGAGTATTTTGCTAAGAAATTAGTAGTTCTTGGTATAAAGGGTGCAAGGTTTTCAGGGACTATTATTAGCGGTTCTGGATCTTGTATTTTTAAAGCTTCATTTTCATCTATTATCTCAACATCATTTTCTATTATATTTTTATTTACTATTGACAAATTAATTCTTAGACTATCGTTTTCACTGTCAGTTAATTTTTTAGAGGCAGTTATCATGGATTCCCATATTTCTTCAGCTTTGATATAATAATAATTTGCTTTCTTCTGTAAATTCTCAATTTGCTCTTCATTTTCACCTTCTTGGGACACTTTTAATAAAGATTTAGCTTTTAAATGACATGCTCTGCCCATATCATAATTATATTGAGCTTTAAATTGACTTTCTTTCTTTTTATCATACTTTCTTAAAAATGCTAATCTCTTAGTTAAAGCACTTAATCCTGAAGATAAATTTGCTGCCATTGCAAAGTTTTCCTTTCTTTCTTCACTTATTGTAGCTAAATTTTGAGCGAGGATACGGGCTTCCTCAGAATTTAATTCAAGATTCTCAACAGATAATGCGATTCCTTTATCTTCTTGTCTAGTGCATGCTGCACTAAAATATGCTGAAGTCTTATACATTTTACTGCTTTCCACCATTGCCACTATCGCATTTTCCATTAACTTTTCTGATTCAAACTTGTTAGAAAGGTAAGCATATGCTTGTGCCGCAATCCACAGTACTCTTGAACACTCAAAAATGAGATCCCAAATTTTTATTTCATTTTTCGCAATAGGATCATAGTAAAAAGGTGTTATATCTAATTCCTTAAAAATCCTAATCTGGCTTTGAGTTTTATAATTAACATTTAGGATTTTTATATATTCTATAATATTATTAAGATCAGAAAAGGAAAAGTCCTCCTTCTTGTCTAAGGCTTCTTCTAATTTTTTAATCTTAAAATGTAAAAAACGTATTTTTTGCATTGTTGGCAGAGGGAAAAATGTTTTTATCTCTGGTTGCGTTTTTTTCTCGGCTTTTTCTAAATCTTTTTTTAGCTTTTCCTTATTGTGAGGCGTTGTTTTAATTGGTTTAATATCTAGCTTTGGTTTAGTGAGTGGTTTAAATTCTATAATTTGATTTTTAAGTGATTTATAGTCAGGATGAGGAGTTAGGACTTTCTTCTCTTCATGCGATATCAGTGGTTTCATCTTCTGTGGAGGTATTTTACTTTCAAATTTTACGAAACCTAAAGGTTGTGATTGTTTTATAGATTCTTTACGTGATGTACTCGCGATTATTTCTTCTTTCCTCATACTTTCAAGGTATTTCTTAGCTATTTCAATATATCTTTGTGCCTCTGCAGCATTCATGCCTTTTTGTTTGGATAAATCTTCAATACTCAAAGATGCCAATTTTTTTATTGAGCTTATGGGTATTCTATTATTATTTATTTTATCAATCGGTTGCGGAATGCTTTGTATATTCGTTGATCTTGATGTATCTAACTTCACGCCTTTGGTAATTAAAGTAAATATTTTTTCTTTTGCCTTAATTCTCTCAATATGTTTTCTTGCAAATTCAATGTAGTATTTCGCATTTGAAATACCGACACCATCTATAACTAATAAATCTTCTATACGTGAAGTCGCTAATTTTTCTAAAGAGTCAATACCTACCTCTTTCATCCTCTGTACAGTCTCTTTTCCAAGACTGTTAGCTATGTTCGTAATGGATGTCATTTATACCTATAAATAATAATTCAATGTTTTATTTAAAAGTTGAGCATTATATTCCGACACAATAATTTATTAGAATTGGTTTTCATTTTTGTTAAAAAGCTCTTTTTAATATAATAAAAGTAAGAACTGGTCTGTTTTTAATTATTTATAACCAAAAAAAAATAGAATTCTCTAATAAATAGACAGAACTGTCGTTATTACATAATAAAGCATAAAATTTAAATATTTATTCAAAGCTATATATTACTTGGTGATGTATCCGAACAACATCTACTGTCTCGAAATCGAGACCAATGGCAGTTATTCTAAAGCTGTTACAAGGATTCTAGTTATTACCATCCTATTAGCTGTTGGGTTATCTGTCTTGGGAGCGTGGGATGTTGCTCAGAATGACTTTCAAGATAAAGATTTTGAATTGTCATTCATTCCAGAAAATAAAAATTCAGAGGAAAGCCCTTCAAAAATAACGACTTCTGATCAGCTTCCTCAAAGAATTAAGAAATTTTCGGAAGCAACTCTCGTTGGGTTCAGCGACGTGCCAGTACCAGAAAAAGGATGCTTTGGGCCTTATGACACTCTACCTGGTGATATGGTAATCGCTGAACAAGTGCTACCTACAGGTGACTTACCCTTATGTATAGATGATAGCTACCTTGCAGGTAGTTATATTATAGTTGGTACATATGGTGGTTATGATTGGTATGATGGATGTATTGAAGTCATACAAGCAAAATCTGATGATCCTTTCTGGTGTGATAATATTGTCGGTTATATTGATATAACTGGAAGAGAAATATTCCATTATGAATATGCCGTCCATGGTTGGTCATATTATAATCTCACGTTCAATGTTAGAGGAGATCATCCAATTGTATTGGATAGTAATCATCCTCCAGATTCTCCGCTAGGAGATTTCTTTGTATACTTCCCCCATGACAATCTTGATAAATTTGTTCATCTAAAGGTATGCACCGAATGGACAGGGTGTGGTTTACCCGAACAGCACTTTATGGTAATACTGGCACATAAAACTATGTCCCAGAATGAAATCCCAAACTCCCGATATACATCGCCAGTTTAGCAATAACAGTTAGAATAACTGTTTAAATGGCAAATAATCTTGCCATTTTTTCTTTTTTCTTATTCCTCATTTAATAAACATATAAACATTCTGATTATAGCCAATTTTATTATTATTTAATTTGAGCTTAAAATCAGCATGTGGAATATATAGGATTTTTTTTTTCTCTCATATATAAAAAATTTAAGCAATAGAGTATATTTAATAAATCATATTCAATAAAGAACATTAATAGTTTAATATTGGTTTCATAATTTAATTAAAAACAGTTTTCTAAATGAATAGCAAAAAAGAATATAATTTTAACAACTATATAAATGATGCACGAGAAAAAGTTAAAGAATTAGTGCATGAGAAAGAACAACTGAACAGTAAACTCAAAAATTGTATTCTGAGTTTTCAGAGTTTTGATTCTGAAATCTACAAATCATTATTTAATGCGAGAGTGTTTTACGCTAAAAAGCGTTATTCTTACAATATGAAGTTAGAAAAATTAAAAAGAAAAAAAGTTGAATATGAACGAATTTGGAATGGTCTTACTAAAAAGTTGAATGTTCTTCCAAAACCAGAATTAAATAGTAATATTTCAATTGTACTTCAATATACTAGACGATCACTTGAAGATATAGAAGAAAATATAAATCAAATGAATAAAATACTTGAAGAACAAATTTTAGAAATCGACGAGGAAAATGAGATTACTGAAACTCTAAGAGATTTAGAAAATAAAAAAGAGAATAACATCAATAAACTAAAAGAACTGGAGTATAAACAGCTCACAAAATTGCAGAACAGTGAATATTATATAAATAAAAAAAAAAAGGAAGTCTTGGAAAAAGATTTAAAAGAAATTTATGAAAATTTAATTAAATATTATAATAAAAGGCTATCCACCCATAAGAAAATGTTTGAATTGTACAGGAGAATGAGAGAATTTGAAACTGTTAAACATCAAATAGAGAAGGAATTGATAATACATAAAACTAATGCAGATGATTTTCACTTGCTTTTCTCAAAATTGATGAATTTAAATAAAAAAGTATTTTTGGAAGAATTGTCAAAAAAAGAAAAAAGTATAATTATTCCAAGAAAAATACCAAAATCTCATATTAATGCTATTGTAACAAAAAAAAGAAAGTTAAAAAAATTTGAGTTGAAGAAATTAACAATCGCATTAAATAAGCAAAAAGCAGGAAAAAAATTAGATTTCTATGAATTACAACTTATTTTAAAACATTCAAAAAATTAGATAGAGCCAATAGAAATCGACTATAAAACTTTAAACTGATTAGAGTGTGTTTTCAGAAAAGATAAAACAATGTTGTGACTGATAATAGCAGAAAGGCTGCAATTAAAACTTTTTTTAATTTACTCTTTTCCTTCTTATTTAAATTTTTATAATATCTACTTTTTGTTAATTTCACAGTTATAGGAGCCAGGATTCCTAGACTTACAGTTGAGAAAATAAAGCCTAAGGGATTAGAAAAGATTCTAAGTGGTTCAGTTGGTTGATATTTTATCAAATTTATTTTTTGATAATTTAAATTTCCTAGTTTATCCATTGAATAAAATGTAATAGTTATTACTGAACCTTGAGTCCTATTATCCCAGATTTCTTCCCATAGATCTTGATCGATTCTCCCTACTATGCCCGTAAATTGTATAGAACTATTATCTCCATTAATTGTATACCAACTGAATTCAATATCATTTTCATCAAAAAGGGTAAGTTCAAAAAAAGGTGCATTTCTATCAACCCTCTGATTTTCGACTGGGGTAATTATAGTTATATTAGGTCCTACAGTATCTTTTGATAAATATAACTGTATTACATTATTAAAATTTCCTAAAGTATCATTAGCAAATAGCTCTAAAATAAAGTTTCCTTGAGGCAGATCATTCCATAAAGAAGAATCAAGATATTGGGTTAAATTATCTGTTAGATCTATTATAGTGTTTTCTATTTTATACCATACATTATGTAAATGGGGTTCTATAATTGTAAGATTGATAAATGGAGCTGAAGCAAATGAGGTTTGATTAAAAGGAGAATTGACGAATATTATTGGGGCATCTGGATCTTTAATTATAATTACTTCATCGTATCCAATTTTTCCAAGTGAATTATTAACAAAAAACCTTATTGTAATTATGCCATACTCATATTCATCCCACTTGGCTTGATCTATTTTCCCACTTAATCCAGTAAATGTAAAATTCGTCAAACCATTGTCAAGTGTATACCATGTAGCTTGAATTTCAGGCCCAGATTTATAAATTATAAAATCAGGAGCATTAATTCCAAAGAGATCATCATTACTAGGAGAGTTTATAGTTATAACCGGAGCAAAGATGTCTTTTCTAACAATCACATCTTTGTACCCCAAATTTCCCACTGTATCATTAGCATAGAATCTTATTGTAACAGACCCATTGCCAAATTTATCCCATGTTGTCTGATCAATTGAACCTGTGGATCCAGTAAAGGTTATATTTACCATTTCACCAATTAGAGTGTACCACGTAGTATTTAAATAACTTTCAGTGATAGAAATGTCAAAATTTGGGGCAATACTTCCAAAAAGTCCATTTGGTTGAGGTAAAATAATATTTATCTCAGGGACAATGGTGTCTTTATAGATAGTTAGATTGATAGAATTGATATTACCAAAAGAATCCTCTGCTAAGATTTCTATAATAAAAGCTCCTTCAAACATTTCGGTCCAGATTAGGCTATTAAATAGCACATCAGTATTATTCAATAATGGTAAAGGAGAATAACCTAGTGCTTTATAACTAAGTGATTCTAAATTTGGATCAAACGCAACTACATTTAGAATTGGTCTTGAATTCCAAAAAGTATTGTTTTTAGGAGAATTTACTGCTATTATAGGTGCTAATGTATCTTTAAATAGTGTAAATATATAATTATCATTTAAATTACCTGCTGAATCATTAGCAAAAATTAACAATTGAAATTCTCCTTGAGGTAAATTATTCCATATATATGTATCTAGGGGTTCTGCCCCAAATGGAAGAGTTATTTTAGTTCCCATGACAGTATACCAAATTGTATCAAGATTTCCATCCGATGCAACAATATTCATAGTTGGTGGACTCGAATAATACGTATTGTTATTTGGAGAAAAAATAGTAATAAGTGGTAGAGTCGTATCTTTAATAATGTTTAGATTCACCGGGCCACTCATTTGACCAAAACTATCATTAGCAAAAATTTCAATGGTAAAAACTCCTTCAGGTCTGCCTTCCCAGATTAAAAAATCAAGAAATTCTTCAGTATTGTTAAATAATTCGATAGAAGTTGATCCAACTCTATACCATATTGTTGCAAGGTTAGGATCATTAGAAGAAACCTTAAGGATTGGAGGTGAATTATGATAAGAATTATTATTAGGTAAAACAATCTCATAAACAGGAGCCATTGTATCTTTGAATAGTGTTAAAATGAAAGTATCATTCAGGTGACCGAAATTGTCATACGCAGTGATACTAAGAAGAAAAGCTCCTTGAGGAAGACTATCCCAAATATCTTGATTAATTAATTGTTCTGTATTGTTTTGTAACCAAATATTAACTGGAAGATATCCTATAACAGTATAAGTAAGAGAATTAAAATTTGGGTCAAAGGTAGTAATATTTATGGATGGTGGGGCATTATAATAAGTTTGATCTTTAGGATTATTTATTATTAATCGAGGAGCGAGAGTATCTTTATAAAAAGTTAAATTAAGAGGTTTATTAATGTAGCCTAATGTGTCCTCCGCGAAAATTTCAATTATGAATCGACCTTGAGGGAGATTGTCCCAAATCGAGCTTTCAAGAGTAATTACTGAATTATTCGATATTAGTATATCTGTAGTTCCAACTCTATACCATATACTTAGAAGATTTGGTTCATACACAGTAATTCTAAATGTTGGTTCCTGATTGCAATAAGATCCATTGGATGAAGGATTAATATAGGAAATAGCAACAATTGGAGGATTAGGATCCTTTCTCAAGATTATTTCGTCGAATCCGATAACTCCGAGTGAATCATTGATATAAAATCTAATTGTGACATAACCAAAACCATAATTATCCCAAGCTGTTTGATTTATTATGGGATTTAACCCTGTGAAAGTGTAATTTATTAAACCGTAATTTAAAGTATACCAAGTAGTATTAAGCTCAATTCCTGATGTATAAATTGTAAAAATAGGAGATTCAATACCAAATAAATCATTATCTCCAGGAGATATTATAGTAATAACAGGAGCATAAATGTTTTTTCTTATAACTACATCTTTAAACACAATATTGTTTAGAGTATCATTAGCATAGAATCGAATAGTAACAGTCCCATTATCAAATTCTTCCCAAGCACTTTGATCTATCGTTCCCAACCAACTAGAAAATGAATAGTTTAAAGAACTTCCAATTAATGTATACCAAGTCTGGTCTATATTAGGATCATCTATATTAATATCAAACGCTGGGGCAATTATACCAAATAAATCATTGTTTTTAGGGGAATAAATTGTAATTCTTGGACCTACTATATCTTTATTAAGAGCTAATTGATATAACTGATTTAAATTACCTGCTGTGTCATTAGCATAGAAATAGATTATGAATTCGCATTCATCTGGCAGATTATCCCAAATTCCAGGTGACAGTTGTTGAATTGAGTTATTGAATAGCGATATTTTATACGATTCAACTTTGTACCATAGACTATCGAAATAAGGATCAACAGCAGCAACCTGAATATTCGGTAATGTTTTCCAAAATGAATTATTTATAGGGCTAATTATAGTTAATCTTGGACTTATTATATCCTTATAAAGTGTTAGGATAAAAGGATCATTTATATAGCCAAAAGTATCATTTGCAAACAGTTTAATCTGAAATTCTCCCTCTTCTGGTAGTACATTCCAAATTGATAACTCTAATTGAGTTAGTGTGTTATTGATTAAAGTTATATTGTTGTTATTAACACTATACCAAATGCTATCAAGATTAGGATCAAATGCGGTTATATTAAGAGAAGGTGGTGAATTGCTATAAGTATTATTTAATGGATTATTTATTATTAACGTAGGTGCCATCGTGTCTTTATATAAGGTGTACGTCAATTCAACATTTTGACCTAATTCATCATAGCAGGTAAAAAGAATTTGGAAATCTCCCTGAGGTAAGGCATCCCAAATAGTTTGCTTTAATTGAACTTCTGTATTGTTATCTAAGAAATTAATCAATGGTGTGTACCCAATTACGGTATAAAAAAGAAAATCTAAACTTAAATCAAAAACCGTTACATTAATTGAAGGAGGTACATTACAATAAGTACTATTAATGGGAGCATTAATAACTAAAATTGGATTGTTTGTGTCTTTTTTTACGTAAAAAGTATCATTAATAGTTATGGAATTCCCTGCCACATCATAAACTCTTACAGATATATAATTTATACCCTCTTTACATGCGACAAAGTCAATTACCCAATCTGTTGTATAATTATTTTCTCCAAGATCATTAAAGATATACGTCCAGTCTTTTAAAATGATTCCTCCCTGATTAGTTCCGCTCGTAATTTTATATTGAGCATAATTTAAATTTGAAGATGGTAAAGAATCAAAAAAATCTATATCATATGTAGTGCCTCCAATATTTCGCCAAATATCGTCTCCATCTTGGAGGTCAAATATTAAAGGAATTGACAGATCTAAATATAAATGAATCGTGGAGTAATTAAAATGATTTATATTTCCTGCAGCATCTACTAACCACACATATACTGTATGATTCCCATCTATACCTACAGTTATTCCTGTAATCGATTCAAGATCCACGCCTGCTAGATATATACCATTATCATTTGAAGTAGGTGGTGAGTCTAATTTATAATAAGCACCAACAATCCCAGACATATCCGAAGGGTTTACCCATGAGATATTGAAATCGTCCACATTTGTCCAAGAGGATGGATTTGCAATTAATGTAAGTGGAGAGCTTGGATCTGATACATCTAAACAAAGATATGAGACCGTGTAAGTTATATAGTCCACATTCCCTGCAGAATCTACCAACCACACATACAATGTATGATTCCCTTCTGTACCTACAGTTATTCCTGTAATCGATTCAAGATCCACGCCTGCTACATATATACCATTATCATTTGAAGTAGGGGGAGAGTCTAATTTATAATAGGCACCGACAATTCCAGACATATCTGAAGGGTTTACCCAAAAGATATCGAAATCGTCTAGATTTGTCCAAGAAGATGGATTCGCAGTTATTGTAAGTGGAGAGTCTGGATTGGATATGTCCAAACATAAATAAGCTATAGCATAATGGGTATAATCAATATTCCCTGCAGCATCCACCAGCCATACATACACAGAATGATTCCCCTCTATGCCTACAGTTATTCCCGTAATCAATTCAATATTGACTCCTGCCAAATAAGTTCCATTATCATTTGAGGTTGGTGGTGAGCCTAATTTATAATACATACCAACAATTCCAGACGTATCCAAAGGGTTTGTCCAAAAGATATCGAAATCATCCACATTAGTCCAAGAAGATGGAGTTGCAGTTATTGTAAGCGGAGAACTTGGATCTGACACATCTAAACATAAATAAGTCATAGCATAATTGTTATAATCAATATTTCCTGCAGTATCAACTAACCATACATATACCGTGTGATTTCCCTCTGCACCTACAGTTATTCCATTAATTGATTCAATGTCTACCCCTGCTATATATGTTCCATTATTATTTGAATTTGGTGGTGAGTCTAATTTATAATAAGCACCAACAATTCCAGATGTATCTGAAGGGTTTGCCCATGATATTTCAAAATCGTCCACATTTGTCCAAGAGGATGGATTTGAAATTAAAGTAAGTGGAGAGTCTGGATTGGACGTATCTAAACAGAGATATGAGACAGTGTAAGTGGTATAGTCCACATTCCCAGCAGAATCTACTAACCACACATATACCGTATGATTACCCTCTGTACCTACAGTTATTCCTGCAATCGACTCAAGATCTATTCCTGCTATATACGTACCGTTACCATTTGAGATTGGTGGTGAGTCTAATTTATAATATGCACCAACAATTCCAGATGTATCTGAAGGATTTGTCCATGAGATTTCAAAATCGTCCACATTAGTCCAAGAGGATGGATTTGAAATTAAAGTAAGTGGAGAGTCTGGATTGGACGTATCTAAACAGAGATATGAGACAGTGTAAGTGGTATAGTCCACATTCCCAGCAGAATCTACTAACCACACATATACCGTATGATTACCCTCTGTACCTACAGTTATTCCTGCAATCGACTCAAGATCGGTACCAGCTACATATGTACCGTTATCATTTGAAGTAGGTGGGGAATCTATTTTGTAAACGGCACCAGCAATTCCAGATGTATCTGAAGGATTTGTCCATGAGATTTCGAAATCATCCATATTAGTCCAAGAAGATGGATGTACAGTTAAAGTAAGTGGAGAATCTGGATTGGCCGTATCTAAACATAAATAAGTCATACCATAATTGTTATAATCAATATTCCCTGCAGCATCTACTAACCATACATACACCGTATGATTCCCCTCTGTAG
>JBHLNW010000045.1:0-10126 GCA_048941185.1 Promethearchaeota archaeon | reverse complement strand
CATACCATAATTGTTATAATCAATATTCCCTGCAGCATCTACTAACCATACATACACCGTATGATTCCCCTCTGTAGCTACAGTTATTCCTGTAATCGATTCAATATTGATTCCTCCCACATATAACCCGTTATCATTTGAAGTAGGTGGAGAGTCTAATTTATAATAAGCACCAACAATCCCAGACATATCCAAAGGGTTTGTCCAAGATATATTGAAATCATCCACATTAGTCCAAGAAGATGGAGTTGCAGTTATTATAAGCGGAGAACTTGGATCCGACACATCTAAACAGAGATATGAGACAGTGTAAGTTGTATAATCCATATTCCCTGCAGCATCTACTAACCATAGATACACCGTATGATTCCCCTCTATGCCTAGAGTTATTCCTGTAATCAATTCAATGTCTACCCCTGCTATATATGTTCCGTCATCATTTGAAGTGGGTGGTGAGTCTAATTTATAATAAGCTCCAACAATTCCAGATGTATCTGAAGGATTTGCCCATGATATATTGAAATCGTCCACATTAGTCCAAGAAGATGGATTCGCAATTAAAATAAGCGGAGAACTTGGATTGGATGAATCCAAACATAAATAAGCCATAGCGTAATTGTTATAATCAATATTCCCTGCAGCATCCATTAACCATACATACACCGTATGATTTCCTTCTGTACCTACAGTTATCCCCGTAATTGATTCAATATCGGAACCAGCTATATACGTACCGTTATCATTTGAAGTAGGTGGGGAATCTAATTTGTAATATGCTCCAATGATACCTGAAGGTTCTAAAGGATTTGACCATGACAAATTGAAATCATCCACATTAGTCCAAGAGGATGGATTCGCAATTAAAGTAATTGGAGAGCCTGGATCAGATACATCCAAATATGTATTAGTTGTAGCGTAATTGTTATAATCAATATTCCCTGCAGCATCCATTAACCATACATACACCGTATGATTTCCTTCTGTACCTACAGTTATCCCCGTAATTGATTCAATATCGGAACCAGCTATATACGTACCGTTATCATTTGAAGTAGGTGGGGAATCTAATTTGTAATATGCTCCAATGATACCTGAAGGTTCTAAAGGATTTGACCATGACAAATTGAAATCATCCACATTAGTCCAAGAGGATGGATTCGCAATTAAAGTAATTGGAGAGCCTGGATCGGATACATCCAAACATATATTAGTTGTAGCGTAATTGTTATAGTCAATATTCCCCACAGTATCTATTAACCACACATATATCGTATGATTTCCCTCCGTACCTACAGTTATTCCCGTAATTGATTCAATATCAGAACCAGCTATATACGTACCGTTATCATTTGAAGTAGGTGGGGAATCTAATCTGTAATATGCTCCAATGATACCTGAAGGTTCTAAAGGATTTGACCATGACAAATTGAAATCATCTTTATTAGCCCATGAGGAAGGAGTACTTTTTAACATGATTGGGGTCTCAGGAGCAATCGTATCAATTCGAATAGTTGCATCTGAAAAGCCAATTGAATTTACTGAATCGTTTGCATAAAATCTAATAGTAACTGTTCCATTACTTAAATTATCCCACAGATTTTGATTGAAAGTTCCATTTACCACTTCGTTTAAAAGTCCATTCAATTCTATAGGGGCAGATTTTTCGCTAGTTTCTAAAAATTCATACCATGTGTAATTACCAGGTCCCCCAGTTATATTAATAGAATAATCTGGTGCTATTTTTCCATGTAAAGAATAATTAATTGGTAGATTAATAAAGACACTAGGAGTTGCTGCCGTTTTAGGAAGCTCTTTTTTCGATAATCCATTAGTTTGAAAATTTTGTAATAAATTACTATAGATAATATCTGAAGAAAAGAAATTAATAAGTATTAAACATATAAAAAGTTTTGATAAGATTGAAAAAATTTTCTTTATCTTTTTTGACTTGAATAAATTAATTCGAAAAGATCTATAGCTTTTTATCATTATATTGTTCTAATTAGTTATGTATGATTAAATTCTATTCAACTAAATCGGATTCATCTGAGTAAGCTTGCTTATTTTTCCGCTTCTCAAGATAGATTCTATTTGGATTTATTAACATAATAATAAACAATTTTTGTTATTACAAACTAAATATATATTTTATCCAATGTCCCCTTTTATCCCATGAAAAAAAGGAAATATAACCTTTATACAGTTTAAGGTACTTTTAGCTGGAATTAGAGCGTCTTATTTTAAACCTTATTTAAGATTTACATGGAATAAATTGACAAAAAATTCTAAAAATTGTATTATTTTTAGATTAATTTAAGAAAATTTTTTTGACATAGCTGGATGAAGTTTTATTTTCTTATAATTTAAGTCCTTAAAAATGAAAAAAATCTTTTAATAAAAATTTAAAAAGAAAAGTTTCCATTTTTCATTAAAACCTTGCTTGAATCATCTTTATATGTAATCTTTATTGTAGGTTTATAGAATAAGAAATCTCTATGTGTTATTGATTTATTTTTTCCTCCTATCATATCAAGATTATTTCCGAAGGCAATATGGGCAGTTTTAAGGGCTTTTTCATCCTCAAGTAATATTCCACTTAATTTAGCACCAGGGTTTAGGCCTATACCTAATTCTCCAATAATACTTGCATCTTCATCTAAACTGATTAATTTTTTAACTTCCTTTACTAAATTTTTATCTTTGCTTTCAAGTTTAGTAATTTTTCCATCCTTTACAGTAATTTTCAATGGCTTCTTAACTTTACCTATATCTCCAATTGACCCATCACATACAATAATTCCATTGCCTTGAGTTTCAATAGGACCGCACCATATTTCACCACAAGGGAGATTAGCCAGATAGGGTTCCTTAGTAATTTGAACATCTGTTGAAAATCCACGATCTTCAATATGCAATACTATATCTGTTCCCCCTGGTGTTGAAACATGTGCCATTTTAGCATTTTCTAATATTTCAGCCAGTTTATCTGCATTCTTTACCATAGCTCTATAATCGATATTCATCGGACCATCAGTCATCATTGGTTCATTAATACTTGGAGCATGTCCCAATCGAATTGACTTAGTTGCTAGAATCTTTTTTATCCATTTAACTCGAAATGGAGTTTCTTCTCCTAATCCTTTAAATGCATTAATCACAATTGTTACATCTTTTGATAAATCATTCATTTCTGTTGGTATTTCTGATAATGGGCGATCTTTTTCAGGTAATAAATATAAGTGCGCTGTAGAACCGTATTCAATTGCTGCATCATAAAATGATTGTCCTATTATTTGAGTATCTTCATCAGTGATAACTAATACGACATCATCCTTGTTAAGATTTAAGACATTAATCATTGCTTTTTGAGCTGAAATTAGCATTCTATTTTTATTACTCATTTTAATATTCTCGTTTTATTTTTAATATATTTTAATTTAGTTAGCTTTCTTTAATAATAGTGCCTCCTGCTCTATCTTTAGCTTTCTTTTTAAATGCTGTTTGGAAGCCAGGATTATAATTCATATATTTTGGGATTGGATATCTCAAACCTGCCTTATGTGTAGTCTCTAATCCTTCTATTATTACACTTAATTTGTCTTTTGGAATTGAAAACATAACTTCTGTATCTTCTACTCCTCCCCACACTCTATCACCATTTCCCGGAATCACAAGCTGAGGCTTATTAGTTTGTAAACTTTTAATTACTCCTTCATGGCAGGATGCGCCTCTCCCCGCAGATGTGAAATTAAGAATTCCTCCCTCAAAAAAAAGATAAGATTGGATTAACCTCATAGCTTGTGCAGGATTACAATAAATTTGAACAATATCTGGCTCAATTTTAGTTCTGGTTAAAGGTGAAATAGCTACACCTAAAAAATCTTCTTTTAAACCATAGATGTTTTCTTGCCATTTTCTTGCTATATCGATATCTTTAGCATACAGTCCAACACTGAATTGATTGGAGAAATTAATTGCTTCTTCTGTCAATGGGTCCCAACCATAAATGAATCTTGCTAATTTACATACAATATCTTCTTCCGTTATGTACATGGTCCAGCCATAACTTCGTACTATTTTGAATGCTTGACAGAGAAAAATTTGAACATTTAAATCAGCTGTTGGTTTTTTATGATTAGGAGGGATCTCTGATTCATCTTTTATGAACTTAACAGCAATCGGAAATGTTATTGGTCTTAGAAATTCTTCAAATTTCTTACCATAATCTTGATAAATTTTAAGTTTATCACTCATTTTCCTAATTTCCTAGGGTTTTTAATGATTATTTATTGTAATAATATTCGAATAATGAAATAATTTTACAATTAAATATTATTCTGAAACTAAAAGATTTTTTATACCTAAATCTTAAATAAAATTGATATGAAACCAATTAATTCGAAAAAGATTACATCTGAAGAGATGGCAATTTTGGATAATAATAGTGAATGGTTAGGAATCCCTAAAAGCCACTTAATGGAATGTGTAGGATACTCATTCGCTAATGAAATTATTACTCGGGGTTATTTAAGAGAAAATTCTAAAGCAGTCATTTTTTGTGGGACAGGTAATAATGGTGGTGATGGTTTTGTTATTTCTAGGCATTTATCTTCTTATGGGGTTAAATCTCTAGTTATTTTGATGGGAGCACCTGATAAAATTAGAACTAAAGAAGCTCAATTAAATTGGAGCATAATCTTTAATAATCTCAATTATTCTATTGACGTTGAAATTATCATAGATTCCATTGATTTAAAAAAAATTGAAGATATAATCAGAAAAGAAAAGGATTATAAGATTATAATTGATGGATTGCTAGGAACCGGGATAGAAGGTAAAATAAGAGAGCCTATTGCTTCAGCAATAGATTTGATAAATAATCTTAAAATAGCTGAACCTAAAAGATTTACAATTGTATCAATTGATGTACCTTCCGGATTAAATCCTAATACTGGGAAAGTCTCTGATAAAGCGGTAAAATCAGATTTTGTAATTACATTCCATAGGCTGAAAAAAGGATTAACGTCTAACAATCAATATATGAAAGAAGTGTTAGAGAAATCTATTGGTATTCCTCCAGAAGCAGAATTATTTGTTGGGAGGGGTGATTTAATATCTACCTTAAGAAAAAGAAAACCAGATGCTCATAAAGGAGATTTTGGTAAAATTTTAGTGATAGGAGGTTCGAAAAATTATTCTGGAGCTCCTGCTTTTTCTTCTTTAACAGGAATAAATTTCGGAATTGATCTAGTGATAACTTATGTACCAGAAGTGATAGCAAATCCTCTTAGATGTTATTCTCCGAATTTGATTGTAAGAACAAACAAAGGTAACTGGTTAGACATGAGTGCTTCTGAAGAATTAACTGAATTAATAAAGTGGGCAGACTCGGTATTAATTGGTCCGGGTTTGGGTATACAAAAGGAAACCGAGAATCTCTTAATAGAATTATTAAATAACTTGAAACAATATAAAAAGTCCTTCGTTCTTGATGCTGATGCTTTGAAACTAGTAAAAGATCATCTAGAGTTAATAAAGGGTTTACCTGCAATCTTAACTCCTCATGAGGGGGAATTGAAAATAATGTTGGATACGCTTCTTCCCTCTTATAAAAATATTGAAGATCGAAGCAATGTAATATTAGATCTAGCTAAAAATTTAGATTTAACCTTACTGATTAAAGGTCCATTTGACTACATATCAAATGGAAAGCAAATAAAGGTAAATAAAACCGGTTGTGCTGAAATGAGTGTCGGTGGGACTGGTGATGTATTAGCAGGACTATGTGCTTGTTTTATTGCAACAAAAAATGACCCGTTTAAATCAGCATGCTCCGCAGCGTTTCTTAATGGGTTAATAGGAGAATATTGTAAGGTAAATATAGGAGGGCGCTTTACGGCATTAGATATGACAAAAAATATAACTAATACTCTACGAAATGTTCTTACTTTATAACATTTTGCATAACGATAATTGTCTATTAAGAGATGTCAGAACGTGAATAACTTACAAAATAAAGATTTATTAATTTCTAATATTATTATATTATTAACTTAGTTATTGTGAAAACTTAAGTTGAGGTTAAATAAGTTTTATTTATACTAAATTTCAACATAAAATAAAGGAGATTGATTAAAATACCACAATTGTTTCTTATTAATCCTGATGGAACTACCACTGAAATAACATCTGAAGGTTCAATTAAGGACGTTTTAAAAACAGACGAATGTTATGTTCTTGTAGCAGATGATGTAAGAAAGGTTTATCTTTGGAAGGGTGTAAAAAGTAGTGTAAGATCAAAATTCATTGGAGCTAAAAGGTCTCAAGAAATCCGAGGTCAAGTGGGAATGCATTATGCTGTTGTTCCAGTTGATGAAGGTGAGGAAGAAGCTGATTTTATTAAATTAATTGGAGGTCAAACTGAAGCCGGTATTGCAAAGGAAATAAAAGCAGTAGAGGTTACTACTCCAAATGCGCATCCATTGAGGGAAAAAAATGTTTTTAGCCCCCCAAGACCTGCCGAAGGCATGAATATAGCAGGAAGCAAAGAACGTGAAACTCAAAACTTAGGTCCTTTATATCGGGGTGAGGCTTCTATGCCCGAATTTACACAGCAACAAATTCAAGTAGATTTCCAACAAGTAATGCAAAAACTGGAAGAAATTCAGATACCTTCTGGTTTTGAACGAGAACTTATTATTATTGGAAATCAAGCTTATTCAATTGTTGAAAAAGTACAACAGTTTCTAGGAGAAAAACAAGTTACTAAAGAAATATCTAAAGTTGGAGCGATTCCAGAAGGAATTTTTTTTGCTGAAGATTATTCCCCACGAATTTTATCTGAAAATGGTAAAATCATCGCAATTGAATTTCTAAAACGCGTTGGTGCTAAACCTAAACCTGTTGAAATGAAAACTAAAAGAGAATTGTTAAAAGAACAAATTAAAGAACAGTTAGAAGGGAATTAAAAATAATTTTCTTCTTAATCTAATTCTTATTATTATGTTCTTTATATCATTTGAGATTCAAAAGTCAAGAAGTTTGATTTGAGAAGGGAGAAATATAAATTTTTAAGGTAGAATTTTTTTATTTATATTAATCAAAAGATTCTTTTTATCTATATTATGAGTGATCTCACACCAGATGAGGCGCATGCATTAAGTAATTTTTTGGGCAGCATAACTGAATACAGTGAACTCGAAGCGCTTGCTCTTATTACTCGGGAGGGTTTAAGATTAGCCTTCAGTGCTATTCCGGGATATAATTTAGATCCAGACCTTTTTTCTAGTTTAAGTGCTGTAGTAGTTCAGTCGGGAACTGATGCTGTTGCAGCTTTAGGATTCACAAATATGCTTGAAGTTGTATTACGAGGAGATAATGGGTTTATCATTCTAAGTGCTGCTGGTCGGTTCTTTCTAATGGGAGCATCAAGACAAACTGCAGATCTGGGAAAGATTGTGAAAGTATTTCGTTATTATGCGGGGGAAATCAACAAAAGATATCCCATACCATGAAGAAATAAAGTAATAATTAAATCTGACTGTTTATTAAACCAATCTGGTTTTAAAAAACATTATTCTTTATAGTTAAATCTTTTTACCTTCATTATTGTTAAATTTTAATAGTAAGATAGTTACGTTAATAATATAATTAAATTTAGATAACAATCTTATACTGAAATTAAGTTATTATTTATAAAAATTATTGATAGTAATTTTAATGTTAATCACATATAATATATTAAATAACTTTAGAAAATATTAGATCATAATTATGACAGAAAAAGAGCTTAAACTTTTTGTTGATGCAAATAGTGAAATTAAAGATAAAGTTGTAATTTGTCAATCTAATGCGAATTTGCTAAACGTGAAGAACGGAGATGCAATAGAAGTATTAAATATTGATAATAATTTAATAAAGAAAGCTAAAGTTGTAATTTCTGACAAAGTATTGGATTTTGCGGGTCAATTTTCGAAAAATATCTTAGATGATCTACAATTTTCAGGTGTTGAGTTAACAGTTCGCCCAATAAGTGCTGCTGTAGCACTTACACCAGCCATCAAAATTCCTAAAGTCCCTCAAACACGACCTGCTCCTACGCCCACTTCAGCACCAACTTCTAAGCCTCAGCCTTCATTATCCCCATTACCTCCGACACCTACTCCCGTACCTCAACCATCCTTAAGACCACCTCCAGCACCTGCTCCTCAACCTTCTCCTCAACCTCCTGCTTCATTGTCACCTTTACCAACAAGGCCTCCACCGCCAATGGAAATACCAAAGTCTGGAATTCCCCAATATGGAATGGAAACTGCTACACCAGTAGAATCCTATCCAAACAAAATCAATGTGAATACGCTTCAAAGTCAAAAAAATGGGGTCATCCTTAAACCTAGTATTGATGATAGCATCGAAGGAGGCAGAGTTCAATTAAATCCTAGTATTATTCAACAATTAGGTCTTGGTCAAGGGATGCTAATTGGGTGGGAGGATCCATTAACAAGAGCTATGGGTTCAGCACGAATAGATCAAGCAAATATTGGAATGAATGAAATTAAAATGAGTATGGATACATATGAAGATACTAATATTCAAGCCGAACAGATTGTTATATACTCGACTGAGCCGCCAATACAAAAAATTTCTGAATTAATGCTAGAAGTCCACTCTCAACCAAACTTAATGGGTTATGCGCTAGTTAGTCCAAGAACACAATATTCACTTTCACTTCAGAGAGATGATATTATCGCTTTTGAGGACGAACTAACTGGTGCCATGGGAGCTGGTAAAGTAGATGTTTCAGAGACAACCCCTGATAATGTAATAGTTATTGATAGTGAGATATTGGAAGCTTCAGGTATCGGTAGTTTTGAAGTGAAAGTAGCTAAAAACCACAGGACGATTATCCCATTACAGAGTATTTCCTTAGGAATTTCCCCCATCTCCGGTGAGAATATGTGGGAAATAATAAGTACTGCTCGAGAGAGCGTAGATTCTATGAAAGGATGGATTTCAAATTATATTATATTTAAGGGCATAAAACTTCGTTGGTCAGCAGTAAATATTGCCTGTTCAGTTTTGAGTACCGTTCCTGACTTAACAGGTGATATTTTTGCCAGTGTGACTGCAAATACAACCTTATCTTTAAGTCCTGTAGGCTTAATCCCATTTAATGCTATTTTAGTAATTGATATTAGCAGAAGTATGATGGCTAGAGATGTATTAGTCGTTAATATCGCTCCTGCTATTGAAGGAATTAAAGCAGCTATGGAATCTCGAGAAATCCAAGAATTTTTAAAACATTTTAAGGATGGAATCAATATCCCTCGAAGAATATCAGCTGCCTTTGCAGCGGTTCTCTTTTTAAGTGAAAAAGTAGGAAGAGGTTTTGGTGAAAAAGTAGCAGTAATTCGCTTCGCGGATGAAGCCCAAGTACTTCCCTTCGGTGGTGGTTTCTATATGGATTCTGCAAGTGGTAAAAAAGGTGTACTTGAGGATGCTGCGCGTATGATCGTTGATCGTATAGGGAATGCTTATGGACAAGCTACAGCACTCGGTGCAGCAATGAGATCTGCACTCCAAGTATTAAATGAATTCGAAAAGATGAATCCAGACCAACCAACAATGATAGTTATACTTACGGATGGTGTACCTACAGATGGGGAGGCTTTTTTCAATGAAATAAAGAAATTAGCGGATAATCCGAATGTTGTAGCTTATATCGTAGGTTTAGGTAACCCTGATGATGCATTGATGGCACGAGCTGCAGCACTTTGTGGTGGTGAATATTTCAAACCTGAGGATGCTGGTGAATTATTGATTTGGTATTCCAAACGAGCAAGAGATCTAACAGTTAAGCTTAAAGCTCATAAAGCTTAAAAATTTAACATACTCTATCTTCTTTTTATATTTCTTTTTTAAATTAACTTCATTTATGTTGATTTTTTTTTAAGTCTATTGATTACTTAATTGATTTTTTTCTCTTTAATGATTTAAATAACGGTTTATAGTTCAGTACAATTACAATAAAGTTATTAATAATAATTTTAATAATAATTATAAGAAAATTATATCCTTGAATTATAGTTAGAAATTTATAGCAGTAAAACAATAGTAAAAAATATGA
>JBHLNW010000149.1:0-6057 GCA_048941185.1 Promethearchaeota archaeon | reverse complement strand
AAAATCAACATCATAAGTAGTACCAGTGGAATTGCGCCAAGTATCATCACCTAATTGGTTATCAATTATTGAAGGTACAACAGTGTCTAAAGATAACTGAGTCGATGCATAGTGAATGTAATTAATATTTCCAGCAGCATCCAATAACCATACATACACGTCATGCACACCATCAGTCCCCACGGTAATACCTATAAGTGATTGGATATCACTCCCTGCAACATATGTTCCATCCGTATCTGAAGTAGGAACAGCATCCAATTTATAATAGACTCCTACAATGCCAGATGGACTAGCAGGATTCGTCCATGATAAATTAAAACTATCAATATTAGTCCAAAATGATGGATCTGCGGTTAATGAGATCGGTACTCCAGGATCTACTGTATCTAAGAAAAATTGCGTAGATGCTCGATTAATATAATTTACATTACCAGCAGCATCCATTAGCCATACATACACATCGTGTATGCCATCTGTCCCTACGGTGATACCTATAATTGACTGAATATCAACCCCCGAAACATATGTTCCGTCTGTATCTGAAGTAGGAACAGAATCCAATTTATAATAGGCTCCAACAATCTCAGATGTACCCGCAGGATTCGTCCAAGATAAATTAAAACTATCAATATTAGTCCAAGACAAAGGATCCGAAGTTAATAAAATAGGTGAATTAGGTTCTACTGTATCTTTCTTCACATAAAACACATCATTAAAAGTTTCAAGATTTCCGGCAATATCGTAGACTTGCACAGAAATATAATTTATACCTTCTTGGCAAGCACTAAAGTCAATTTCCCAATCCGTTGTAAAACTTGGTGTTCCAAGATTTGTAAATATATTAGTCCAATCTTTTAAAACTGTACCACCTTGACCTGGTGCGGTGGTTATCTTGTATTGAGCATAATCCAAATTGGAAGAGGGAGTTAAATCTGAAAAATCAACATCATAGGTAGTACCAGTGGAATTATGCCAATTATCATCGCCTAGTTGGTTATCAATTATAGAAGGGATAACAGTGTCTAAAGATAACTGAGTCGAGGTATATTGAGTGTAATTAACATTTCCAGCAGCATCTACTAACCATACATACACATCATGTATACCATCTGTCCCCACGGTAATACCTATAAGTGATTGGATATCATTCCCTTCAACATATGTTCCATCCATATCCGAAGTAGGAACAGAATCCAGTTTATAATAGGCTCCAACAATACCAGAAACATCTGAAGGATTCGTCCATGATAAATTAAAACTATTAATATTAGTCCAAAATGATGGATCTGCCGTTAATGAGATCGGTACTCCAGGATTCAGGGTGTCTAAGAATAATTGGGTAGATGCATATTGAGTGTAATTAACATTTCCAGCAGCATCTACTAACCATACATACGCATCATGCACACCATCTGTCCCCACGGTAATACCTACAAGTGATTGGATATCACTCCCTTCAACATATGTCCCATCCATATCCGAAGTAGGAACGGAATCCAGTTTATAATAGGCTCCAACAATCTCAGAAGTACTAACAGGATTCAACCATGATAAATTGAAATTATTAATATTCGTCCAAGATGCAGGATTCACAGTCAATGAAATTGGCGCTAAAGGTTCTAGAGTATCTAAGTATAATTGAATTGATGCATAATTAAGGTAATCCACATTACCCACAGCATCTACTAACCATACATATACATCATGCACACCATCTGTCCCCACTGTAATATTCATTATTGATTGAATATTTATCCCTGCCACATACATCCCATCTATATCTGAAGTAGGAATAGCATCTAATTTATAATACGCTCCTACAATACCAGAAACATCTGAAGGATTTGACCATGATAAATTGAAACTGTCAATATTTGTCCAAGTAGCAGGATTTACAGAAAGAAAACTAGGAGCAGAAGGAGTGGTTATATCCTTAAAAATTTGTACAGATTCAGAGTTTTCATTACCTCCAGAATCATTTGCATAGAAAGTTACTGTTAAAGGACCTTCTAGAAGGTCATTCCACGCAAATTGATCAATGGAAGCATTCTCTGTAAAAAAATATTTTGTTGTTTCTAGATTTAAAGTATACCATGTTTTATTTAAGCTAAGGTCAAAGATCTCAACATTAAAGCTTGGAGATGTCACTCCAAAATATTGACCTTCTGAAGGAGTATTGATTATTATGGTGGGTGCTAATATGTCTGTAACCATGATGGAATTAATAGTATAATTCCAATTATTATTATTATCCTCAGCATATATAGTATAAATCTTAGATCCAATACTTTGTGGGGTCCAATTATCATATTGCCACGAATTTCCAGCAATATTAGTCATCGAAAAATTATTTCCTTTAATCTCGATAAAAACTTGATTTATTCCAGATAAATCAAAGATATCTACTGTAATTATCACAGTACCTCCTAACTCTAAGGGATCTGGATTTTCATTCAAATTTGAGAAAATAGGAAGGGTGGAATCGACGACTTGAATAGATCCATTAATTGAATTCCACATAAGGTTATTGTTTTGACAATGAATTGTATAAGTGTAGTTTCCTGTAAAAAGAGGAATCCATGTACTATTTTGCCATAAATCTCCTCCAATCTGAACCATCGTATGATTATCTCCATCAAATTCAATAAGTACTTGTTTAATCCCAGAAGGATCTGTAATGTTAACAGTAATAGTCACACTATTACCCAATTCTAAAGGATCCTCACTTTCAATTATGTAATTAAACTGAGGAATAAAGGATTCTTCAATACCAAGTAATATTAATGGTTCATTAGAGACTAATAATCTAATTTTCAAATCATCAAAAGATGAGGTTGCGTTTGTAGTCCAAGTCATTAATCCAATTTGACCTGGATTTAAATGATCTATATCAGTTATATTATTCTTTAAAATTCCATTTAAATACACCAAATAATTAGATCCTAAAACCTCGATTTTCAAGTGATACCATTGGCTATCCATCAATACTGATTCGTTATCCAGAGTATTGTCAAGTGTGTAGGGTATATCATTGGTCCACTTTCCAATAGCAACCTCGTATTCCCAAAATCCTATTCCTGCGGTATAAAAATTTTGGTTATTCTGATGTCTGAACATTACTCCCGCCCCGAAATTACCACCACTGCTATTTATAAATACTTCAATTGACGCATTCCCTACCATATATGTATTAATTAAACTTCTCCCATCTACGACAAATTGATTTTCCACATATTCATTATTATCTATATACCAAGTTCCATTAATAACGGTCCAGCCACTTGCGAGTCCATCAGGCTGGGTGAAATCATCAAAAAAATCATAAATTTTACTTTTATTTGTTGGGGGTTCATTACAATCATTACACCCATAATAAAGATAATAACACCCATCATATGTATTGGGATTTACTGCTGATTGAGTTTTAAACCATAATCGAGTGTTAATTGCATTAAAATTTGTTTCATTTATACGATGGAGTTCCATCCAAGTATTACTAGTAACATTATACCATACTATACGAAGATCCTTCCCATCCTCTCTTATTTTTCCTGCTGAAATCAAATTAGTTGTATCTATTGAAACATTTACAGAGTAACCTTTAGGGAGTTCTTTTGTATATTTATTAACCAATTTTAATGGTACACGATATGCATAGGAAGAATTCCACCAATTGTTGAGTGAAGGTATAATGACATTAACTATTATTTCTGTAATACCTAAGTATCCTTTTGAATCATTTACAAAAAACCTAATTTTATGTGTCCCATTATACAAATTATCCCATAAATCTTGTTCGAAAACATCAATAATTTCTTCATCTATTACTCCTGATAAAGGCAAGAATGAGGAATTTAGATTTGCTATTTCATACCAAAATACATCTCCTTTTCCTTCATCTATAATTGCTTTAAAGTCTGCTGCAAATGTTGTATAACTTGAATGATTTGATGGATAAGATATTAAGAGTTTTGGAGCATCCCACCAAATTGGATAAAGATCTTGACTATCAGCATTACCAAAGATATAAGCATATGGTATATCTCCTATATTATCATCATTAGTATCCTTTCCTGTGTAATTATCCCAATAATTACCAATTGATGAGTTATACCATGAATTAAAGTTAACCTTAGCGTCATCTAAAGCATGTTTTCCATTCTCGTAAAATTTATTTTTATAAATATTATTACTTTTACTATTAGGTCCATTTAAAGATATACCGTAATTTGTATTATTTTTTATTATATTACCTATTATTTGGCTCCTTTTACAGTTATGAATTAATATTCCGATGTTTTTATTATTTGAAATGGTAGTATTAATAACCATCCCATCATCAGTAGTATCTAATTGGATACCAATTGTTGCATTTTGAATTAGACAATTTATAATTTTAAAGTATATCCCTTTAGAACTATAAATAGAAATACCTATATCATAGTTTTTAGCATTAATGGATACATTTTCAATGATATAAGGATCATCAATTGTTCCTTCACCGCTACACCATGGGTATGTTTGATTAATTACTTCCCAAGTCTTTAAGGGATCAGTTTGATTAATTTCAATGTAATCTACCAGCCAATAACCAGATTTTCTGAGAGAATTAGGCATATCATCAATCTGATTCTCAAAATTATTACTATCTTTGTTGAGCTCTAGATTGACTGGACAACTAATAATTAAAATAAAACTAAATAAAGCTAAAATTAAATAATAAATTGGTTTCCTATTTTTTTTAAACCTAAAAAAAAATAAACTAAAAAATCCAATAAATAATATTAAAGATTCAAATGGAACAAACATAAGAATTTTTATTAAGTATTTTACTCTAGGACTATTCTTGACTATTATTTCTCGTTGATTTCTATTTTGGACACTAAAATTCAATATCTATGGATTAGAACATTTATTCTAAATTATAGCACAATATAAAAAGTTTTATCTTTTTTTTCCAAAAATGAAAAAATTCTACCCGAATTAATTTTGAATTTAAAATATTATTAATTTATTTATAAAATCCTTTGAAAAGAAGGTAAAAGTTTTTAATTAACAAGTTTCTAACAACATTAATATATTATGTTCTAGCACCTTACTGGTGGGTGTGCTCTAACTTTTGACAGAAAAAACAATTTTAAGGCTCTAATTCTTACATCCCATAAATTTTTAATTATTTTTTCCCTATTATTCTAAAAATTTTAAAGATTTTTTATCAATCAAAATAGAGTCCTTATTTAATTTCTTTAAAAGTTTAATAGTACCTAAGAAAATCATGACTAAATACTAATTTAAATTATAAAAATGAGAAAAATTTTGGAAAAAGAATTTCTTTAATAATTAGTTTATATGAAAAGCTTATTTTAATTATAAAATATTTTGAATTAATAAATAATTATTAGATTTTTTACTAAATAATTAAGCAAATTCCTAAACTAAAATTAAGCTTTATTGTATTAAATTATATAATTCTTTTAATAAAAAATACATACGTTTCCCTTTAGATGTAAGTTCATAATAAGATACTTTGTTATGGTTGTCAACAAGAAGCAATTTTTTTTCTAATAACTGGTTTTTTATCCGGAGAAATGAATTATAATGACTAAACTCATTAAGTTTTTGATAAAATAAATGCTTATCTGCTCTATAATTGTCAAATAGAGAAAGCACATTAAATGTATTATATAATCCTCTCTTATTGAGTAACTTTCTTAATTTTTCCATACTTAAAAACTATTAATTTTATAAAATATTCTTATCCCAATTCCTTTATAAAAATTCAAATTAAAAATATTATGTAAAAATGTTTTAAGAATTTGCAAAAATTTTAGATAACAATCTAATTGTATTAACGGATCAAAATTTGTTTTCAAAAAGACGCTTGAGATATATACCCACGCTTCTGTCAGAGGATTAGTCACCCAAGCCTCTGGGGAGCATCAAACTAAGCGGCCTACCTAAAGCTAGCTCCAAGTACGTTAACGCTTTCATTTGGCCTTGCACCAAGGTTTTAGCTCGTTCCAACCATTCCTTCCTACAATTTCTCTGGCTTAT
>JBHLNW010000044.1:0-26423 GCA_048941185.1 Promethearchaeota archaeon | reverse complement strand
ATTATATTAGAACGCGAACTATGCCAGCAAATTGGTATTTATCCAGCTATAATTATAAATTTAATATTACTCATATGGAAACACTTAGGGAAAAATTAAAACAGAAAAAGTTAGTAGGATTACAGTGTTCCAGTTGTAATAGAGTTTTTTTTCCACCAAGACTCGTGTGTGGTAAATGTATGGTAAAACCTGATCGTTGGGTTGACGTGCGTGAAACTGGGCAAGTTGCTAGCTATACAATAGCATATATTAAGGATCCAGAAACAGGTGATGTGCAAGAAAGACCAATCGTCTGTGCACAACTTGATGGATCAGACACTAGTTATCCTGTTCAACTAAATCCAAACGTGGCTTTCAAAGACACATACGTTGGCATGCCAATCAAAGTCCATTGGAAGGATAATCCTGAAGGTGGTTTAAATGACATTGAATACTATGATCTAGCTAAAGATGACTCCAAAGATTTAGAAATACGGAAGAACTAAACTTTTTTTATTTTTTTTTTATTCTATAATTGAATAGGAAGAATTGAGATTTTTTCTGTTTAATTTAATTATTAGTTAAAAATTTACATAGAGTTTTACCTATTTTTTGAACAGAAACCTGGATATCATCCTCATCAATTCCATAATGAGTAACAAATCTAATTTTTTCTTTACTAATATTAAATGACAATATTCCTTCTTTTCCAAGTTCTGTTATTATCTTAAATATACGAGCCTTTTCTAAAAGTTCGACTATAACCATATTCGTTTCAGGGTTATTAATTTTTACTGGTAAATCATAAGATTTAATTCCCTCTGCCAATAATTTAGCATTTCTATGGTCTTCCTCAAGTCTTTTAATCCATTTTGGTTCAAGAGCGACTAAACCAAAGGATGCAATTATTCCTGCTTGACGCATACCTCCACCAAGCATTTTTCGGTATCTCCTAGCACTTGTAATAAAATTTTTAGAACCAGCAACAATTGAACCAACTGGACATGATAATCCTTTAGACAAGCAAAACATAACACTATCAACATGTTTAGTAAATTCAGTAACAGGAACATTAAGACCAACTGCTGCGTTGAATATCCTTGCTCCATCTAAATGAAACTTCAATTTATTCTTGTTAGAAAAATGTCTCATATCTTTAAACAATTCTGGGTGTAAAATAACACCACCATGGTAATTATGAGTATTTTCTGCGCAAAACAGAGTCGTTGGTGGTTCATGTATATCTCTTTTATCACGAATTAATGTATGGAGCTGATCAAATGAAGGCACACCTTTTATTGAGGGATACGTTCTGATCATTAATCCCCCGATCCGAGCTGCACTACCTACTTCATTTTTGTATATATGGCTTAATTCTTCTAATAAAATCTCATCACCTGGTTTTGTTAGTGAAAGAAGTGAGACTAAATTGCCTTGTGTACCGGAAGTAACATATAATGCTGCTTCTTTTCCGATTACTTTAGCTGCCTTCTCTTCCAACTCATTAACAGTTGGATCTTCTCCTTCAACATCATCTCCAATTTTAGAATCATCAAGTGATCTTAGAACATGCCACATTTCGGGAGATGGTTTGGTTACGGTGTCGGAACGTAAATCAATAATCCTCAGATGACTCAAGATTTTATTTATAATTAGTTAAATTTCTATAATATTTCATAAAACTAAAATAGTATGATAAAAAAAAAAATATTTATAATTTAAGAATCTACAAACCAGGAATCCCTGTTCGCTTATGGAGGACATCCAAACCCTTTGAAATAAGTGAGATCATAACTAAAAAAATAATCGCAATTACTATGAATACAGCGAGTGGGTCAGTAGTTGTATATGGATGAGTCATGATATAGTAAGCCTCACGGAAAAGTTCTTTTACTCCAATGAAATAGACAACAACAGTATATTTTGGAAGATAAGCAGCTTCATTTGACCATGCGGGAATAACACGACGCAGAGCTTGTGGTAAAACCACATGGTAAATTCCACTTAAACGAGACATACCCATGGATTGGGCGGCAAGTAACTGTCCAGTTCCTACAGAAAGAATGGCTCCACGGAAGTATTCGGCCTGATAAGCAGCACTATTAAGACTTAAAGTAATGATACCCACCAGAGTGGCTTGATCAAGAAAAGTTAATATAATTTCCCTATCAAAAATGGTGAAGCTAGATTCTAACGTCCATGGCAATATGGGAATATTTAAGCTAGTCGGCAAGTAAAAGAATAGTAGTACTTGTGCGAGCAAAGGTGTTCCACGTATAATTTCGATGTACCCAGTTGCAATCCGTGAAAGAATTCTTCCTCCATATTGGCGAAGAATGGCAAGGATAAGGCCAAGTATAAAGCCAAAGACAATTGCCCATCCATATATCCATATCATTATTATGAAGCCTGATAAAATGTGATCCCAAAATCCTAATACAACAAATAAGTTCTCTAACGGGTTGGCTGGTGCTTGAAATATCACTTATTTTCCTCCTCATTTGAGAGTTTTAAAAGTTTCTCATGGCTTCCATATAAAACCTCGAGTTGCCCTAGGAATTTCTTAACTCGATCTGACTTGGGTGAAGTGAAAAAATGTTGAGGGGTACCACGCTCTTGGATGACTCCTTCACCAAGGAAAATCATTTCAGATGCAACTGCTTTTGCAAAACCCATTTCGTGGGTAACTACCACCATTGTAGTACCCGCTTTTGCAATTTTTAACATTACCTGAAGTACTTCACCAATTAGCTCAGGATCCAGCGCGGAAGTAGGCTCATCAAATAAAATTATATCTGGTTCCATAGCCAAAGCACGTGCAATACCAACACGTTGTTGTTGTCCACCTGATAATTCTGCAGGATAATGATTTGCCCATTCTGCCATCTTTACTTGATTCAATGCTTCAAGAGCTTTCATACGTGCTTGCTCTTTTGGTAAACCTTTAACCCGGCGAAGACCGATAGCGACATTATCTATTGCTTTAAGATGTGCAAATAGGTTAAAATGTTGAAATACCATACCAATCTTTGCTCGTGTATTATTAAGATTAACTCCTGATTCCATAATATTCTTCCCACTTAGATAAATCTCACCTTTATCTGGGGGATCCAGCATATTTATGCAACGAAGTAATGTGCTTTTACCTGAGCCACTAGGTCCAAAGATAACTTTAACTTCACGTTCTGCTAACTCGAACGAAACTCCCTTAAGAACCTGCAAATCCTCGTATGACTTCCACACATCCACTACACGTAATACTAACCGACTTATATCTAACCACCTCCTATACCTAATTTCTTAAGTTTCTTACTTTGCCTTTCGCCAAACATCCTTGTTACTGGATATGTAAAGAGAAAATAGGTAATTGCTAGAATTCCCATTGTTAAAGCCCAAAGTTCAGGATTGTTCGTTCCTACACGATAAGCCCATTTTGTCATCTCAATAATTCCAACCTCAAAAGCAAAAGAAGAATCTTTTATAACTACAGCATACTCGTTTGACCATCCAGGTAAAGCCAATCGCAAGGCTTGGGGTAATACAACATATTGGAAAGCTCTGAGTTGGCTCATTCCTAATGCACGAGCAGCCTGCATCTGTCCAATGTTCACAGATAAAATCGCACCGCGAAAAATCTGAGATTGATAAGCACCACTACGAAGTGCAAGCGCCAATACTACACTCGCAAATATCCTGTCAAGTGGATGAGCTATGAACCAAAATAAACCGGGCATTCCAAAAGCGAAAATAAAAATCAAAATTAAAATCGGAATACCACGAAATAACTTCTCATAGCCACTTGCTAACCAAACAAGTTCTTTACTACCATAAATACGCATGATAGCAAGAGATAAACCTAAGAAAAATCCCCCCATTAGTCCTAACGCAGTGAGTAGCAGTGTTGTTGGTAGTCCATTCATAATAACATATAGAAAAATGTAAGGGGGAATTAATATAAGAGCTTTCACAAATACTAAAACAATGGCTATTAAAAAAATAATGAGCTGAACTATGAAGATAAAATCAAATGCTTCGCCTATTTTCTTTCGATAGAATTTTGTCACACCAAAAGTACCTATAAAGAGATTAATTATAAGATAGACATAAAATTGGATCACTAGATTGAGAATTAAGATCTCAGTAAACAAGAAGTTAAATGCTATAACGATCGGAAAATCTATTAATAAAAATATTACATTTACTTTAAAGGCAATCTTGAGAGAAGTATCCCAATCTTTCTGATAATTTTTTTTTTTTTTTTGAGTATACCATCTCATAACGAAAATATTAATTACAAAGATAATAATTGAGAAAACTATTGTTAAGACAAATTTTGCAATTCCATAGATTATTTGAAACAACATAGTTATCATCTAATAATGGAAAATTTTTATATATTTTTTGGGTTATATCCTATATTGTTTTTTTTGAGACTTAAGATTGGCATTTCTTAAAAAAAAAGATTTAGGTGGGTTATACTCTGTATAAAACACACCTTGGATTCAGAGTGGGAAGAACCATCATTGGGGAATAAGTATTCACATTTAATAAAAAAAATGATTTTTTAGTCTGGAGTATTGCTCATGTAAACCATTTTTCTACGAGAGCATCGAGAGTTCCATCTGTATAAGCCGTAAGAAGAACATCGTTGATTACGGCCATCAATTCGGGTTCATCCCAACGGCAAAAGAGTGAGCAAGGCTCAGCAAGTACTGTATAAACAATCTTGAGATCATATACTTTGGACCAGATAGTAAAGACCGGCTCGTCTACAAATGCCACTTGGGAAATGTTAGCAACGAGGTTTGTAATAATTACATCGGCTTTAGGATAATCATTATAAGGTATACCTGCATCATCTAACTCCCACATTTCAGCAGATCCTGATAAAACATCTACCTCATAAGCCGTAAGATTGTCATAACTATCAATTGCAATTGTTGAATTTTCCAAGACAATACAAACCATGTTTGTACGAATATATCCCATAGAGAATGCGAGCTGGTCTGCTCGTGCTGGTGTAGCAAACATTGCGGCTGCAATCATATCAATAAGACCTGTAAGACAAGCATCAATCAATGCACTAAATGACATATCTGACCATTCAATAGTAACACCTAGTTCCGTAGCAATTAATTCACATAGATCTATATCGAAACCTTCATATTGAGAGGTAGTCGTGTTATATATTTCGAAAGGTGGCCAATCAGAACTAGTACCTATAATGATTGAACCTCGTGAAGTAATTGTATCAAGTAAATTTCCTCTAGGTGGTGCCGTTAAAAGTGGGGGTATAAACCATCCGCCTAAGAATCCTCCCGCTACACAGATTATCATCCCTATAACAGCAATTTCTCTTTTCATTAATTATTTACCTCATACATTTGATTTATTTCTTATATATTTTAATTCTTATTTTTGGATAAATTCTAATGAGATTAAAATTCTTAAGTAGATATATAAATATTTCTATTGATATGTTGAAAACTCCCGTTTTTTTTGATTTGATAAATTGAATTACGATTTAATCAAAAGAAATACGAAGTATTAATATGAACACGTTAAAAATTTTGATCTTTTAAGTTAAAATCAATTTATCTAATAAAATTTTAGAGATAAATTGACTTAATTACTTCTTTTCACATTAAAAAGACTTTATTGAAAAATTATCAAAAATGAAAAGGAAAATAATAAAAAATACTAGAGGAGCGATTTATTTGTTTTTTAAAACTATTGTAATGGCTCTAGTAAAACGGATAACATCCATTACTTTTCCTTTTTCCACAGTTATATGCTCCCTTGAGATTGCATGTGTAAAATCTCCTTTTCCCTCACAAATTCTCATGATGGCATCAGGATTTCCCGATAATATGATTATAGCATCTGATTTTGTACCTTCAGATAGAATAATTTTATGATTCTTGATTTCTATAAAAAAGGGATTTTCGTTACTAAGGTTAAATTGAAAGGACATCTCCCAATCAACATCTTTCCCTGCAATATTTGTGATAAATACTGCTTGAGCTTTCTCAATTGTGTTCATTTTCTCAATTACCCGACTTAAAATTTCTTTTGCATGTCCCACTTTATTAGCCACCTTCATATTCTGTTTTTGATGTCCAACTTTCATATTCATCTTCTGGGACAAAGAAAAAGTCAGTCATTTTACCATACCTTACCTTATTAAAAACCGCTTTAACTTTTTTCCCTTTTTTTATTTTTGAAGGAACCAAATTCTCGGAGAATATACCTTGAAGTAAAGCAGTTTCGGCACCATCAAGTTTTATAAATCCTATTCCATAGGGTATTGCTTTAATGAAAGCAGAAGTGGTATACCACACTATCGTGCTAACCTCTATAGTTCCAGTTTGTTTGAGTTCCACCCAATCTGCTGGTTCATAACAATCGGAGCAATTAATTCTGGGTGGCATCCATGTTTTTCCACATTTAGTACATTTCGTACCCAATAACTTCTTATTATTCATTATCTCTATAAAAAATTTGGATTGCCCTCCAAAAGAATATTTATAGTCAATTTTAATTCGATCTCTTATTTCATGTACATTATATTTTCGTTCATTCATGTTTTACTTAATCCCTCCTCATTTGACATTACTATAACAGCAGCATAGGCTGCCCCAGGTCCCCCTATAGAATGAGAAATGGCTCGCCCTTTTTCTATGGTTACTTGATGCGTTCCTGCTTCTTCTCTTAATTGAAGGGCCGCTTCTCCTGTACTCATAATTCCGGTTGCACCTACAGCATGTCCACAACCTATTAAACCTCCAGAAGGACAGCATGGTAATTCCCCATCTATCCAGGGTCCTTCACCAGCTTTTTCATAGGATTTTTCAATCCAAGGACCACCTTCTCCAAATGGAACAAACCCAAGCTCTTCATAACTAATGACTTCTTGGCCACTAAAGGCATCATGCAATTCTGCTAAATCTATTTGATTTTTTATTTTACTATAATCTAATCCAGCCATCTTATAGGCTCCTTTTGCTGCATAAATATTTGAATATAAGCGCCCCATATCCTCTCTATTTCCTATGAAACAATCTGTATTTGCTGCTGCAACACCAGTAATCCATATCGGTTTTTCAACCTTTAATTCTTTAACTTTTTCTTCACTTGCTAAAATTAGAGCAGCAGATGCCTCAGAATATAAACAACAATCCAATAGCTTGAATGGATAACATATTATTCTAGAATTCATAACATCCTCAATAGTAATACTCATGGGAGATTGTGCTTTTGGATTTTTCAAAGCATTTCCATGATTTTTAACACTGACATATGCCATTTGTTCCTCAGTTGGATTTCCAAATTCTTCATAATGGGCGTTAACCATTGATACATAAGAGCTTGCGGCCATCATCCCCATTGGGTATTCATAAGTCATATCTGCTGAATAAGCGATAGCATTTAATACTTCTGGAGTTGTTGTTCCTGTCTGTTCATCATAACAATCGTTACATTTTTCCAATCCAATACATAAACATAAATCTGACAACCCCGATGCTACTTCAGCGTAAGCCATTCTGACAGTATAACCCCCAGTAGCACCTCCACTTGCAATTCGCGTACCAGGTTTATCATTCATTCCTAGATAACTATTCGTAAAAATATCCGGCATGAATTGTCTCTCAAATAATTCATTATAAATTGCATAAACTGTAGATTGTAAGTCTTTATGAGTTATATTGGCTCCATTTTCTTGAGCATCTTTAATTGCTGACTTAGTTGCGTCATAAGCAAGTTCAAAATAAGTTCTGTCTATGTACCTTGCTTTAAATGGCGTGATACCAATACCAATAATTGCTACTTTTCTCAATTAATCTCACTTTTAAGGTATTAAAAATTATATATTAATCATCTATTTGTTTAATTATTTAATTAATCTTTTATTGCTCAAAAAATCTAATAATCATTAATATCAACAATACTAAAATCAATAAATTTCAAGCTTATTGTAAGCTTAATTTCAAATTTTCGTTTTTGACTCAAAATATTGTAAAATAAAAGCTTAAATATAAATTCTATTATAAAAATTATGTAAGAATTCGTTCTATATTGCTAATAACATCAATTAGCCCAATTCCGAGTTTTTACTATAATTATATTCGGTATTTGAGATACCAATGAGGTGTATTAAGTATTTCTCAAGATGAGATAAAAGACCTTACTACCGATTTAGATGATAAAGTTGTAAAGGCACTACAGAATAAAGTAAGTACATATGAAGCTGAGATTAATGCACTCAAAGAAACTCTAACGAAAAAAGATTCTGAATTAAAAGAAGCTCAAAGCAATCTATCTAACATAGAAGGTAAAGCTATCAACCTTGAAAGATTGAATAGTGAAATTTACGATCTTAAGAAAACTGTTACTTTAAAAGACAATGAGCTTAATAAATGGAGGGCAGAGGTTGATGAATTCAAGCTTAAAATTGCTGAATTGACCAAAATTAATGACGAATTAAAGAAGGATTTAGCTGAAAAAGAATCTAAGATCACAGAATTAACTAATGCTCTCAGTGAAAAAGAAAAAGCATTTAATGAACAAAGTAGCAAATTAGAAAAAGCAGAGAATGAATTATCAGCATTAAAACCAGCAGAACCAACTGAATATAAAAGTGAAGAGCGTTTAATTTGCCCTAATTGTGGTGCGAGAGGAAAAGAGTTAAAAGTTGAAGAAGATAAAAGTAAAGTCCTAGGGTATGTCGGACACAGCCCACTTTATGCCAAAATTAATGTTTGCAAGAAATGTGGATATAAATTCTAATTCGCGTATTTTTATTTATTTTTCTTTTTTTATATTTCATAATCCAAAATTGATTATTCAACAGTTTCAATTTAGATAACTTTTTTACTTCTAAAAAGCAAAAATTAACTATCATAATTTTAGTTTTTAAAGTGAGAGAAAAATTGATTAAAACACGAATTACTGAAAATTTTGGAATAAAGTACCCCATCATCAGTGCTCCAATGGGACCTTTCTATACAACTGAACTGGCAATTGCGGTTTCAGAAGCAGGGGGGTTAGGAATTGTAAGTCATGCGACATTACGAGGCAAGAATTCCGTTAATGATTTTAAGGACCAATTGGACTACTTTGTAGAACATTCTGATAAACCTTTTGGTATAAATGTACGTGTTGCTCGAATTCAAACTGATCATAGGGTTTTATTAAGAAAAATTCCGCAGTGGCGAAATGAAAACCCCAAATTAAGAGAACAACTAGTTTATGCGTTAACTAGCGCTGGAGGACCTCGAATTGCAGGAAAAATGTGGAAAGAAAAAGCAGCAGATATGTATCACTTTCATGTTGGACCCGCTTTATGGCTCGTAGATAAAATAGTAGAATCAGGTTGTGATGGGATTGTAGCAACAGGAACGGAAGGTGGAGGGCATCAAAGTTATGAGGGGGTAACTACATTAGTATTAGTACAACAAGTTGCTCAAAAATATCCTAAAAAAATGTTGGTTGGGTGTGGAGGTTTTGCCACCCCAGAAGGTGTAGCTGCAGGATTAGCTATGGGAGCTGACGCAATTGCTATGGGAACACGATTTATTGCTACAAAGGAAAGCGAGTTTCATCAAAATTATAAAGATCTTATTATTCCTGCTACAGCTGAAGATACTATGCTTACTACTGGAGGATTTGGGCCAATTAGATTATTGAAAAATAAATATTGTTTAGAGCATGGTAAAGTAATGACCAAAGATGAAAAAATTTCACAAGAATTAGGTTATGATATGGATGAATATCTAAAAGACCTTATGGCATATGAATTAGTTTATACAAAAGGTGATACTGTTGATGGTGCTGTTCCAGTTGGACAAACTGTTGGTTTAATTGATTCAATACTAAATGTAGATGATATAGTATCAGGATTTACTAATAAAGCTGAAAATATACTAAAGACTTTATGTTCAAAAATTACTTGAAAAAACAGTTTTTTTCCTTTTTTTACTTCCATTAAAAGGATTGTATTTCTAGAATTGAAATTAATATTAAAAAGAAAAGAAAAAATTATTATTTCGATTCATTTCGTAATTCTCGTCTTAAAATTTTGCCTATGATAGATTTTGGTAATTCTGGAACGATCTCTATCATACGAGGATACTTATAAGGGCTAATATTAGTCTGACACCATTCCATAAGTTCCTCTTTGGTTATTTTTCCTTTATATTCTGGCTTAAGTGAAATAAATGCTTTTATTTCCTGTCCAGTTTCTGGATCTGGCACTCCAATGACCCCAACTTCGCTTACTGCTTCATGCATATATATTAGGTCCTCAACCTCTCTTGGAAAGACGCCATGACCTTTTCTTTTGATCATGTCTCTTTTTCTATCTTTTATACGTAAATAGCCGTCCTTATCTATACATCCGATATCTGCAGTATAATACCATTCTAAGCCTTCAGAGTCTTTTCTTAATGCATAATCAGTATCCTCTTTCCTTCCTAAATAGCCATTCATAACCTGGGGACCAGTGCAACATATTTCTCCAATATATTGAAATTCATCTTCACCACAATTTTCACAATTTTCATTTGGACAGTGAGGTAGTACTTTTGTACCACTGTCAGCATCTACTATTTTTAATAAAGTATCAGGGAGAGGTAATCCGACAGTATTTACTTTTTGAAGTGATTTTTTGAATGGATTTAGTGTAACTACTGGAGAACATTCTGACATTCCATAACCTTCTACAATGCTCACACCAGTTAATTTTTCATACTCATTTTTAACCTCTTCTGGTATTGCTGCTGCAGCACTTATACATGCTATAAGTGAATCTAATTTACCCTTATATTTACTTGAGTTAGGATCTTCATTTATCTTTATATAAAGTGTTGGGACTCCTGGCATATATGTAGCTTTCTCTTTCATCATTATTTTTAGTATATTTGATATTTTTTCTGGAGGTCGTGGTAATAAGATCATTTTCCAACCCTCCAGTACAGACACAGTCATGCCAATATTACCAAAAGCATGCGCAAGAGGAACTACCAACATCATTGCTCCTTTACCTTTTAAGTCATTGATTTCAGGCAATTGTGTTGAAGCCCACATATCTGCCTGAAGGGCATTAACTACCATTGAATAATGAGATGTCATTACACCTTTAGGAACCCCAGTAGTACCTCCAGTGTATATTAAAATAGATATATCTTTTTTAAGATTTAATTCTACTTTTGGTACATTTATTGAAAGGCCATCGTTCAATATTTCTTGAAATTTATGGAATTTGATACTATCTATTCTTTCTGGCCATTCCTTCATTCTAGGGACTTTACCTAATGCAGTTCCTAGTTTTGCTTTCATTGGTGGTAAGTATTCTGCTAATCCTGTTAAAATTATATGCTTTAATGTAGGCATTTTGTTGAGATCCTTGTTAAGTAGGTATTCTTCATACAAGTAATCTAGTATAACTAATGCATTAGCCATTGAATCATTTACTTGATGAACAATTTCAACAAAACGATTTACAGGTAATATTGGATTAGATGTTGCTCCCACTCTGACAACTGCCCAATGAGCAATAACATATTGGGGAATATTTGGTAAATCAATGCATACAACATCTCCTTTTTTAATACCTAAATTAGATAATCCAGTAGCAAATTGATCTACTAAAGTATCTAATTCTAAATATGTCATTCGAAAACCCTCAAAATATATTGCTTCAGAATCGGGATATTTTAAAGCTGTCTTACTTAAAAGATCTCCTAAGGGAATAACATCATAATCAATATGCCTAGGGGTTTCTTTTGGCCATTTCTTATTTATCCCATAAAATTCTATCAGATGTTCTTTACTCATTTCGATATTCATCCTCAATTATACTAGTTTTTTTAGAAATATGTGATAGTATTCATTTCGATATTATTTAAAATTTCTAATAAATATGTAAAGAAAATAATAATTTATCTGAGAATTGAGTCCAGAAATTTGGATTAAATCTTCATTTTGTACAAACTTTTATCAGGAATATAACTCATCATAATTAAATCATCTCTGATTTCCCATCCCAAATTTTGATAAAATTCTACAACATCTTTATTATATTTTTCTATAAATAAATGAATTTTATGTACTCTCATTTTACGAAATCTAGCTATTAACTCATCCATTATTATTTTTCCGTATCCTTTTTTTTGATAATTTGGGTCAACAGCAAGATGATGGACATATCCTCTTCTGCCATCGAAGCCTCCCATAACTACACCTATGACATTTTGATCTATTTTTCCCACTAAAAAAAGCTGTGGATTTCTATCAAGCATTTTTTTTATTTGTTCCTTCGTGTCTGTAGATCCTACACTTATTCCTGATTTTCTCCAAAGTATAATAACATCATCATAGGATTCCATTGAAAATTCTTCTATCTTCATATGAAATAACTAATTTTTAGGGATTTTGAATTTTAGCAATTTAAGGTTAAAAGGATTATATTAACCAAAAATTAAAAAACATGATTCTTCATTAGAATCTTAATTATATTTTATTTATAATTTCTTGAGAATCTAATGCCAAGTAATAATAAAATTTCTATGGAAAAGTTAAAGAAAAGGCTTTATAATTTGGAAAAAGAAAAACAAGACTTAGATGCAGAACTTTTAATGTTGAAACAAGAAGTACAAGGTTTACTAAAAGAAATTGATAGATTAAGAGAGCCTCCTCTGTTAGGTGCTGTAGTTATTAAAGTTTTAGACCAAGAAAAGTCAAGAGTGGTCGTCGCAACTTCTACAGGTCCTTTTTTTGTAGTTAATTCATCTCGAAAAGTAAAAGATAAGGGTATTGAACCTGGAATGATTGTAGCATTAAATCAAACAACTTATTCAATAATGGAAATATTGCCAGTAAAACCAGAAGACATAAAAAAAGCAAAGGATTTAATTTTTCTAACAGAATTGACACTTAAAGAGGATTAGACGATCAATGTCAAGCAAAAATGATTTGTATATTGGAAAATTAAGAAAAACTATTCGCAATTTAATATCGCAAAATCAAGTATTAAAAGAAGAAAAAAGAAATTTAGAGAAAGAATTGGATATATTTAAAAATAAATCTTACTCCATAAGAAAATCTCCTATGATCTGTGGTGTTGTTATTGATATATTGAATCAAGAAAAAAATGAAGTTATTATTGCATTATCAACTGGACCTCTTTTTGTGGTTAATCTATCTAATGAATTAAAAAATATGGAAATTAAAGCTGGAATGATTGTAGCCTTAAATCAAAGGACTTTGGAGGTAATGGAAATCTTACCTATTAGTGATGAAGAAATAAAGAAAGCTAAAGAATTAATTTATTTAACAGAACTTACTCTAAAAAAGGAATAAATTATTAATCCGATGAATATTTTAATGATAGATTTCGAATTTGATTTCGAATTTTCTTTTTTTGTTCAATTATATTTTTAATTTGTCTTGAAATTTCTATTCGTTTATTCATTTCAGAAGGAATTGGTAAAATAACTTCCATTATTCTATTCCCAATGGTAGCAATGGTCCCTTGAACAAATGTAATTGCTTGTATTTGTTTTTGGACAATATCTAAATTTAGAAGATAGAGAAGAAGGTAGGAATCTATCATTTCATCATTTTCTAATGTTTTTATCTGGAAGATATGACTTTGAATTATCATTTTGGTATCTAAATCTGTTATGTAAGCGGTTTTACCAATCAGATTTGGGCCACCATCTTTAACTAATAGAAGATCACCTTTTTCAATATTCTGTTTAAATTTATATTGTTCATAGACCTCTTCACTTGTTTTTTTATATGAATCCAAATTTATTTCCCAGTTATTTAATTCACTTGTTCGTATAAATGGAATATCACCTAAACCATAAACTTGTGAACCGATTTCATCTCCTCGAGGAATATACCCACCTTTGTTAGTATAAATTATGTTCTTGTTTGCTAGATCTCTAATAGTAAGTAATGTGAAACTTTTATCATTAGCAAGCTTTTTTAAGGTCTTTTCTACACCAGTATAATAAAGTGGAATGAAAATTTTATTCTTAATTTGACTATATTTGATTTTAAAAAACTTTTGCTCCTTCAAATAGTCAAATTCTTCTGCTTCTCTCATTTTTAAATGTAACTCTGTTAAATCATCATTCACTATTGGATTTCCCGCAGAATCCAATTTTTTGCTACCATCTTTATTCAATTTATATAAAACTTTACCATCTTTATCATGCCCAACATTTTTAACAATGGCAAAATCGATTACATAATCTTCTGGTATAACTTTTGACTTTTCAAAAAATAAAATACTTGTTTTATTACATGTATAAGGTTGAAATGTGTTTTGATCCAATGATACAATAGCCAAAATTTTACCTTTAGAAGTTAAGTATTCCCATATATAACGATCTGTTGGATTTCCAAAAATTCCTTCCGGTAATACTATAGCTAATTTTCCTCCATTATCAAGTAACTGAACACACCTTTCAATGAATAAAACTTGAGGTGCTTGTTGTTTAGTTAATTTATTTTGAATTACCCATTTATTATCAATATTTTTCCAAATATGACCTAATTGATAATTTAACAAAACTTCTTTTTTATTTATGGGAATTTTAACTCCAAAAGGAGGATTAGTAAAAATATAGTCAAAAGATTCATCTTTTATGATTCCTCTTGTTTGAGCCCTATAACTCTTAGGATCTAACGAATCTTCACAAAAAATGTTTGATTTTCCATTGCTCAATATTTCCAAATATAATTTACTGATTTTTGCTAAGAATAAATCCTTATCAATTCCATAAAGATTTGAAACTGATTCAATTCTTTTATCTCTTGAATCTGTTTTTGACCAAAATACTTCTTTTACTTCAAGTAAAAAACCCCCATGACCACATGCAGGATCTAAAATTTTTGAATCAAGCTCGGGATCTAAATAATTAACCATGAATTTTACTATATTTGGAGGTGTAAAAAATTGTCCTGCTTCATCTTTTAAGACTTTACTAACAAATATTTCAAAAGCATCACTTAAAATATCTTTAGATGATTGAATAAGTGCTATAAATTGTAATTCTTTTACAATTAAATAAATAAGTTCCTTATTTAATGTGATTTGCTCATTATCATCCAGAACATCAGCGTATTTTTCTCGGACATTCTTATTAAAAAAATTTTGAATTCGATCATAGAGTTCTTTATCAGATTCACCAATTCTTATACAAAAATCTAGTTCATCCTCGGGTTTTTTATTTATTTCATCTACTAGTTTACATAGAAGAAGATTTATTATCTGTTTAGAACGTGCCCTAGTATCTGTATCTGTATATTTCAATTTTCCGTATAAATGCTGATTAATTGATGTAAAAACCTGTTTTAAGTTTAATGATGTCCTTAAGTCTTTACGCCTTATAACACCAGATTTTTCCTCTAAATAATCAGTTATATGAACTGGCATTTGCCTTTAATTAAATTATCTCTTGTTGTTCATCATCTTTTAATTCTTCATAATTCATTTATAATGAACCAATATATTATTGTTTTTTATTAATTGAAAATTAATGTAAATAATGTCTTCAAATAATATGCAATTTGGAGAATATATTGATTTTTCAATAAAGAAACGATTTGGAATTATAACTCTTAACAGAATTCATAGATCAAATGCATTTGATATTGAGCAATTTGAAAATTTAAAACGAGTAGTAAAATTTTGCCAAGATTATGAGAAAATTAGCGGTTTAATTTTAACTAATAATGGCAGTTCTTTTAGTACAGGAGTAGATTTAGGAGCGATTGATGGAAGTGATCATGAAGCTGTGAAATATTTGGAAGGAACCGCAGCAGATATTTGTAAATTAATATATAATGGAAAACCAGCAATCTGTGCTATTAATGGAAGAACAATGGGTGAAGGTGTTGTCTTTTCAGTATGTTGTGATTATCGAATTGCTACTAAAGATAGCTATTTTCAAATGCCAGAAATTTCCTCTGGAATTTTTACTGGTACTGGTTGTTTAGTATTGTTTTCAAGGATACTTGGAATTCCTTGGACTAAAAAATTGTGTATGCTTTCTGAGAGAATTATCGTAGATAAAGCCTTAGAAATTGGATTAATAGATCAAATTGTAAATAATGAAGAAGATTTAATGACGGTTGCATTAAATAAAGCCAAGTTTCTATTTACTAAAAATCAAACCATTTTAAATGCATTAAAATTATGCATTAATCATTTGACAGATAAACCATATAATCACGCTTATGAGTTGGAAAAAATTGGCTCAGCTTGGTATAAGTTTGAAGATAAAGAAAAATACCTGAAAAGTTTTAGACATCAATTTGAATAAGAAAAATAGGGGTAATTATAAATGACATCAGAAAATTTGGAGTTTGGAGAATTTATTGAATTTTCAACAAAAAAAAAGTTTGGAATTATAAAGTTAAATCGAATTCATAGAGGAAACGCCATTACGACTGAAATGGCAAAGAATCTAAAAAAGGCTATTGAATTTTGCCAGAATTCAGAAAAAATAAGAGGAATTATTTTGACAGGGAATGGAACATCTTTTACAACAGGGATGGATATTGATGAGATTGATGGGAGTGATCATGAAGCCGTAAAAGATTATGAAAAAACAGCAGCATGCATTCAAGAATTATTTTATTATGGAAAACCCGTTATCTGTGCGATCAACGGTAAAGCAATGGGTGATGGCGTAGCTTATGCGTTATGCTCCGATTATCGAATAGCTGTTAAAAATTGTTTTTTTATGATGCCTGAAATAAATTTAGGAGTCTTTCCAGGTACAGGCATCATTGTGTTGATGACAAGAGTCATTGGAATCCCTTGGACAAAAAAAATACTTATGTTTGCAGAAAAAATAAGTGCTGAAAAAGCTTTAGAAATTGGTTTAATTGATCAAATAGTAGAAAATCAAGAAGAATTAATGAAAATGGCTCTAGATAGAGCAAAATTTCTATTCACTAAAAATCAGACTGTATTAAATGCCATTAAATTATGTAGCAATCACCTAGCTGACAAGTCTTATGGCGAAGCATATGAATTAGAAAAAATTGGTTCAGCTTGGTATGAGTTTGAAGATAAAATTAAATATATAGAGGATTTCAGAAAAAAATTTTATTAAAAAAATTATTGAAGGGCTATTAATGATCAAATTTGTCTCCAGTTGATCTAGATAATGATCTTGATATTGACATAATAGCTGTGGGGCGTAATCCTGGAGAATTTGCTTGGTTTGAAAATATCTCATAAAAAGGTTTCAGTTTCTCCATAAGAATTCAAAATTCTTACTTTATTTAAATTTATAAGTTTAATTTTCAATAAATTCTTCAGTTAACAAATCCTAAAAAGAAACTTCAAATTACGTAAAATTAAAATCTAAACTTATTTTATTCAACTTAGTTATCTATCGAAAATTAACCTTAGATATACTGTAATTTAGGAAAACAAAAGAATCTAACTAAAAAAATAGAAATAGTTAATATTACCAGCGATAAGGTGATAAATTTGGCTAAAAAAGAAGATGATTCAAAAGTTTTTATTGGAAGAAAGAAATCAATGGCATATGTAATGGCAGCTATGGTGGTTTTGAATGATAAACCGGTTAGACTATTAGCTCGAGGTCGGTCTATTTCTCGAGCTGTTGATGTGGCTGAAATTTTGATAAATAAGTTTGTATCAGGAAGCAGCTATGGCGAAATCCAGATTGGGACTGAGACGATTACAAATAAGGATGGAACTGATAGTAACGTCTCATCTATCGAGATTGAAATCCTTCCGCCAAAAAAGAAATAAAGAAATTACTAAAAATTATCAGGAGAAAATCAGGAGACTTTCTCGCTTCTTTTTTTTATTTTTATTTTTTGAAAGACCAACTATCTTCAAATATTCTAAAAACTACTCAATTATCGAATAAAATTTACTTTAATTTTTCAATATTGTTTTGAAGATGTTGAATTTGTTCTGATGTTACTTTATTTTCTTTAATATTTTTTAGTAAACTAACAAATTCTTTAATTAATGGATGTTGAATTACCACACATTTCTGATTCATAGTGTTTACATCTATAATTAACGCAGAATCCAATTTCACTCCCATCCCTAATACATCCTTTAAAAGTAATTCATTATCATCTGTATATGACAATATCAAAATATCTTCTGCTATTTGAGAACCATCAGTCTCATTAATTATTTTAAATTCACACATTATTTAATCTCCATTCAATTCATATAAGGATCTTACTAATACAATTTTAAAAAGTAATGTATTTATATTAAATTTTCATTCTTTATGCGTGAAATCTAAAATATAATTGAATTTATCAAATTCAGAGCGTAAACTATGTCAAAAATGGAAAAAGAAATTATATGCTATATGTCTGCTTATGAAATGAGAGAAAAAATAAGAAATCAAGAAATCACGTCAGAAGAAATTACTGAAATCATCATTGAAAGAATAGAAAAAATCAATCCAATAATTAATGCCTATTGTACACCTACCTTTGATTTAGCTAGAGCCTTAGCAAAAAATGCAGATCAAGCAGTTAAAAATGGAGAAAAATTAGGGTTATTGCATGGAGTACCAATCTCAATTAAGGATGAAACAGAAACCAAAGGAATCAGAACCACTTATGGCAGTAAATTGATGGAAAATAATATACCCAAAACTGATGCAACTATTATTAAAAGATTAAGAGACGCGGGTGTAGTAATATTAGGTAAGACTAACACTCCTGCCTTTGGTTATAAAGGAGAAACAGATAACTTAATATTTGGGATAACAAAAAATCCTTGGAATTTGGATAGAACACCCGGAGGGTCCAGTGGTGGAGCTGCTAGTGCAGTTACTTCAGGTTTATGTCCAATTGCGATTGGATCAGATGGGGGAGGTTCTATAAGAATTCCTAGCTCATTTTGTGGAGTTTTTGGTATTAAAGCTACTTTTGGAAGAGTACCGCAAAATCTTATGCAAACTTCTGGTTATCTTGGCACATTTGTTCATAAAGGTCCTATTGTGAGATACGTTAAAGACGCGGCATTAGTATTAGATATAATAGCAGGTCAAGATGATTCAGATAGATATTCCGTGCTAAAACCTAATTATAGTTATTTAGAAAGAATTAATGAAACACCAGAAAAATTAAAAATTGGATATTCATTTGATCTAGGATTTGCTGAAACGCTTGATACTGAAGTTGAGAATGCTGTTTTAAATGGAATTCAAAGATTTGAGGAATTTGGATGGTCAATAGATAAAAGTAAAATTAGATTGAAAAAACAAAATCCCGAATTAACAATGAGTATAATTTGGAGCTCTGGGTTTGGTTATAGCCTAGGTAGATTTCTAGAAGCATGGCAAAATAAAATGGACCCTGCTTTAGTTAAACTAATTAAATTGGGATTGAGTTATTCTACAGCACAAGTAAAAGAAGCAGAACTGTACAGAGAATTAATTTATACAGAGATCTGTAGAGCATTTAAAAAAGTAGATATTTTAATAACTCCGACTTTACCATGTACCGCTTTTAAAATTGGAAATTCAAGGGTTATAGATGATGAAACTAGTATAACAAATATTACTATCAATGGAAAAAATATAACTGCCATAGGATGGATACCTTTTACCTATCCTTTTAATATAAGTGGGCATCCCGCAGCATCAATCCCTTGTGGGTGGTCTAGTGAAGGAATGCCAATTGGTATGCAAATTATCGGTAAAAGATTTGATGAGCTAACCGTCCTTCAAATGTCTAGAAAATTCGAAGAGGTTGCCCCTTGGCAAGATAAAAAGCCAAATTTTGAATGATTTCCTATAATTTTTCGAAAAAAATGGCAAACTGTTAATTTTATATTATCAGTTTTATTTTTATCCTTTTTTTTATATTTTAACCATCTACTTTTGGTTTAACTTAATAAAAATAATTTTTTTAAATTGTCTTTAATAATTCTTATTATTAAACAATTTTAAAATTTACAGCTAAAAATAAAAACAGAGGAAATTGAGTGAAATGGCACGTCCATATCAAAAAGCAAACATTCCTGGCCCTGAAATGGGCACTTCCGTTTCAGACCCAACAGTGATGGCGAATATACTTAAGACCCCTAAGAAGAAGGTAATTGTTATTGGTGCTGAATCTTTAAATTGGGAACTTGGTGAGAAAAAGGTAGCAGATTATTTAATAGACATTGCGAATAAAATAGATTGTCATGTAGTTAGCACAGGGCATACATATAGTTATCTAAAGGAAAAAATCACGAATGGTAAACTATATGATATGTCGTTGATAAATATTACAAATCGATTATGTGATAAAGATTGGACTGGTCTAGATGGAGAAGGACAATATTCAATGGCAATTTTCGGTGGACACTTAGTATTCTATGTCTCGCAAGCTTTATCCCGTATCAAAAATTTTACAAACTGGGTAAAAACCATTGAATTGGATAAATATTCTCATCCTAATGCCAGATTTAGTCTACCAAATCTAAGCGACCAAGATTGGAAATTATTTTTAGAAAATTTAATTGAAAAATTATAAAAAAATATTAAAAAAATATGAGGAGATTAATGATATGAGCTTTTCTGATATTCCTGTGGACGTTGGACCTGTTTATGAAGGCGAACGTATTAGAGGAAATCAAATGTATGTTGAACTCGGTGGTCCTAAGGTGGATATGCACTTTGAGCTTGTGAGAGTTAAATCTGAGAAGGAAGTTGAGGATGGAAAAGTAGAGATTATAGGTCCTGACCTTAAAGATATGGAAGAAGGATCTCGGCACCCTATAGGGATCTTAGTCGAAGTAACTGGTCCTGAGCTTGAGGAAGATTTAGAAGCAGTATTTGAAAGAAGAGTGCATGAATTTTGTAATTTTGTCAATGGAATTATGCATTTAAACCAGAGATATACTAATTGGATGCGTATTTCTAAATCTGCTTTTGAGAAAGGGTTTAACTCATTCAAGATGCTTGGAACTGTCCTTATAAGATTATACAAAGCAGAATTACCAATCATTAAGAAAGCACAAGTTACGATTTATACAGATCCAAACAAAATTAAGGATCCATACAATTTTGCCCTAGAGATCTATAAAAAAAGAGATGAAAGAGCTCGAAGTATAAACGATGAAGATGTAGATATGTTTTATGGGTGTGTTTTATGCCAAAGCTTTGCACCCACTCATGCTTGTTGTATAACACCAAATCGAATGAGTTTATGTGGTTCGATTTCATGGTTTGATGCAAGAGCTGCAGCTAGAGTCGATCCGAAAGGACCTCTTTTCGAAGTTCCCATGGGTGAGTGTTTAAATGAATTAGCTGGTGAATTTTCTGGAGTCAACGAAATGATAAAAAAGCGATCACTAGGAGAAATCGATAGAATTTATCTTTATTCAGGAATGGAATATCCCCATACCTCATGTGGATGCTTTGAAGCAATTGATTTCTTTATTCCAGAGACTGGTGCAGGTCATGGAATTATTGATAGAAGTTTTGATGGTGTAGCGATCAATGGTCTTCCTTTTAGTGCTATGGCCAATCAAACAGGGGGCGGGAAACAGATGCCCGGTTTTAATGGTATAAGCATTCAATACATTATATCACCTAAATACCAAAAATATGATGGAATAAATTCAGGCTTGAAGGAAGGGATTTACACAATCGTTTGGATGGGTAAAACTGTTAAAGACCGTGTTTATGAATTCCTTCCAGAAGATCTAAGAGATAAAATTGCCACTGAAGAAGATGTATCTGATTTAAGTCAATTACCAGCCTGGTTAGAAAAAGTTGGCCATCCTATTATAGAGACTGAAGAATTCAAAGCTGCTGTTGGCGGTGTAGAAGAGGAAGAAGAATATGAAGAAGAAGGCGCTATGGTTCCAATGGGTACCGTTGGAATGACTATCCCAGGTGTTGGTGGAGCTGGAGGATTTAAAGTAATTCTAAAAAACTGTAAGATCCATGCAGAGGCAATCATAATCAAAAAGATTGAACCTAAAAGGAAAGCGAAATAATTCTAAACTTTTTATTTTTTATACTTCTTTTAATTTTTTAGTTGTTAAAATTCCAATTATCAATATCTTTAATTAGTTTTATTGACAAAAATTATTTTTTACATTGTTGTCGTGCTATCGCGACGGATTTTCTTTTGAATAGCTTAAATTTAAATATGAAAATTTTGTCGAGTGATAGTGGTATTCTGATAAGAATATTGTTTAATAGCGATTTGGTTTAAGTTACACGAGGTTTCATCATAATTCACTATGTTGATTCGAGAAGCTGGTATACTCTTCCATGGGATTCCCATTATATTCACTAGTTATCATAGAGCTAGTAAAGATAATACAAATTTAGTTTGTTCAAGTGGATTAATGAGTGGGTTATTGAGTTTTGCTGAATGTTTGATGGAGCCAGTAGAATATTTTGAAAGTGATAAATATTCCATAGTTTTCAAAAAAGGTAATATTGAAGATTTTTTTAGAGATAATCAAGAAATTGTTGCATTCATGGTTATCGATAAGGATCCTAGACTTGAAAAATATTTGAAAAAAACTATTCAACCCATATTAGATAAATTATTAAAAAAGTTTATTTCTCAGTTTGAGGGGTGTAATCTCACAAAAGTTGGACAATTTGAGCCATTTAAACAGATTCTTAATAAAATATTTGGAACAGGCACCCAAACTTTAGAAGAAAGAGTAGTATCTTTATTGCTTTAATTGAAAATATTCAAACTTTTCAAAAAACTCTTTTTACTTCAAATAATTTATTAACTTCTTTAAGAAGCGGTTTATTAATTTCAAGACAATTGAGTTTTAGAGGTTTACGATGGTTGTTTGGATAATATGCTAAGATTATTGAATCATATAATATCCAATTTATATTATTAAACCCAATATCATAACCTACAATTCTAAATCCTTTATTTAAAGCAACGTGCATTGAAGCAATTCCATTTTGGGTGGTTGGTATTCTCCATAAAATTATCCTCCAATCATGATAGGTTCTAATTAGGCTGTTTAGTGATTTTTTTTTTATATATCCATAAAGTTTCACAATTCCCATATAAGAATCTTTTGAGACTCCATAAAGCTCATAGCTATTGTCTTTTTTATAATCTTCTAAAATTAAAATGTCATCTTTCATTTTTTTGTGCATTTTTTTAACAAATTCATAGAAAAAAATGATATCTCCATTATTAAGTAAAAATACTTTTTTGTCTCTTTTACTCCATAGATTTTTAAATAAAATAGAATAAAGGAAAACAGATTCTTCTCTCTGTGGAGGAAACGGTTTGTTATCTTCAATATTGAAGTTCCTTCGGTCTCCAAAATTTGCATAAGCAGGGATTAAACTATAGGGGAATGCCCCTGCGTATTGAGCAAGTTTTTGAGCTCCGATCTCAGAACCTCTTATTTCAAAATCTAATCTTAATATATTTTTAAATTGGGGCATTTTAATTACTGTTATGATACCTGCTGCTCCTATTTTAGACGTAATTCCTTTTCCTTGATATTTTTTTTTTGTAACTGCTTTACTAGCTTGGGCAATATATCTTTCAACTTGTAATAATCCAGCTCCAGCAATTTCTTTGGTTTTCAATGATTCTCCTACAAACCAAAAATTATTTTCTTTTTTCAATTCTTTCTTTAAAAGTTCTATGTCATAAACTAAAGGATTTACGTAATTATAACCGTATATTTCTTTAAATATAGAAGAAATAGCTTTTGCATCATTAGCGTTTCCAAATCTTAATCCATATTCAGTTCCATCATTAGCAACAAATTTCTGAAAATAGGTATCGTCAAATTCAACAGTGAACTGTTTTGCAGGTATAGTTTGCATAAAATTCTATAGTTTAAGCAAATTTTAAAGATTAATTAATACTTTTCGAAAGAGCTTATAAGCTTTTCTATTCCGTCATGTGAAAACTATGAAATTAGGTTGACTAATAAGTAAAAATTTTTAATTTATTGATTGAATAACTATATTATTGTTTTAATTTAAAGCCAATTCCATAATATATAAGGTATCCCCAAAGAATTACAGAAATACCATAAACACTAAGAATTAATCTAAAGGTTTGATTAGCTAATAAATTATTAATAAATGCCATATATCCGATACTAAAAACTCCTAAAGACCCTATTATATAATAAAACCATTTCTTTTTTAATGCATTTGTTTGAAAGCTGAAATATATTTTCAATGCTGTATAAAAAAAAGGAAAAACAGTAAGACTTGTTGAAACTAGGACTACATACCAGAAAAAAAGTGGTTCCCACACTGGATATCCCATATCAAAATTCACTCCTTCAAAGAAGATTAAAATTATTAGCATTCCAACGAAAGCGATAATACCATAACCTATGATATACCTATTCTGCCTTTTTACAGAAAAAATGAGAGTTGATTCCAAAATTATCATATTCACCATGAAAATAAAGACAGGTCCAAAACAAAGTAGAAAATTAGTTAAAAAATTTAATACTAAAACTGTAGTGATATCACTTATGATAACATAAATCATATTTAAAAGATTCGCAACAATAATACTAATAAAAAATCCACTAAGAACAATATTTAAACGTTGTCTTTTTCTCCTTAATATTTGAAATGCAATCAATGAAAAATAGAGTACAAAAATTCCTTGCATCACATATACTAATACAATTCTTTGTATATCAAGCTGAAGAATTGTGATTTTCTTTACACCAAGTATATTTAACTTATATCATATATGGTTAAAATAATATTAATAATTATTTGTTATTATCAAGTTATGTTTTCATATTTATTAGATGGTTGAATTCACACCTTTTATGAACGACATAATTCTTTTAAACGACTAATTATGTTCCAATCTCTTATAAACTTTACCACACTCGGAGGAACGAATTGTTCCCATTGTTTATTGCCTATCATAGCTTCACGAATATTACTTGAGCTTAGTCCTTTATTTTCAAGAGTAACTTCCCAAAGAACATGAATTTTTAATCCTAAAGATTCAAGATGTTGTTTTTTTTGTCTACCCCAATCATCATAAATAGTTAGAAAGAAAACAGCATCTAACGGTACATAATATTTAAGTAATTCTGGAATGTTTATAGGGAAAGGAACTATTGAAAATTCCGAATATTTTAATCCTTGCTCTAATAATGCTGTTTGGAGCATTAAATAACGTTCATAGTAAGTTAAAGGGTTAGCTAGTGAAGTAGTTCTATGAGGATTCGTTTTCGAATCTCTTGTCAAGGAAGGATCTGGATTAGTAATACCTACTATGAGGTGATTACATAATTTTTTACCCGCTAGGAGATATCTAATATGATCATTATGTAGTATTTGGAATCTACCATGAATCACTCCTAGTTCATATTTAACGTTTTTCTCTTTCATTCTTATAATAGATTTATTTTAATTCAATTATATTTTTAACTGACATTTTCAAATTTAGTTTTTTTTCACTATGTTTTCAGGCTTTCATTATTTAAAAGCTTGAATAAAATAAGGATCACATTATTTCTAGTTTAAATCTAATAAGATTATGGTAATGAATTCGAATAATCAATTTAAAACCAAATTCAAAACTTTTCATAATAAAACTTTTGAAACTCAAACAGTTAGCAGATTCATTCATGCAAGCGATATACATTTAGGGAGTCATCAGTATAGAAATGAGTACCGGGCAGATGATTTTGTTCGAGTATTTCATGAAATATTGGAATTAGCTATTATACATTCTGCTGACTTTATTATATTGGCGGGTGATGTATTTACTTCTTTAGAAATGCTTCCAGGAATACTATTAAAAATTATAACCATCCTAAAAGATTTCAAAGAATTTACGAATAACTCAATTATGATTATAGCTATAGAGGGTAACCATGACATTCGGAAATTTTCAAGAAGTGTAAGATTTGAAAGACGAGGCCAGTCATGGTTAAAACTTTTAAATACTTTAGAATTGATAATACTTCTTGATGCTGAAATAGACGAATCTTCAGAAAAAATCTTCAAATCTTATAATTTTGATATGAATAAGGGAGGAAAGATCCAGATTAATAATGTTATGATTTATGGTTCTCGTTATCTTGGAGAACAACCAGTATCCTATCTTTCAAAAATAAGAAAGGCAATTGTAAAAAAAAAAGAAATTTTTAATATTCTTATACTGCATTTTGGTATTGAAGGTCAGATGGAGAATGTTCCAGGAATTAAATTAGAAGACATTCAACCTTTACATTATCGAGTAGATTATTTAGCTTTAGGTCATTTTCATAAGCAATTTATTCTCGAAGATTGGATCTATAATCCAGGTTCCTCAGAAGCAGTATGTATAATGGATAATTCTTATAAACGAGGTATTTTTTTAGTAGAAATTTCAAAAAAGCTTGAAAAATTTGAAAAAAAAGTTAAAATAATTCAATTAGTAAA
>JBHLNW010000043.1:0-26651 GCA_048941185.1 Promethearchaeota archaeon | reverse complement strand
TTCCAATAATAATTGGATTACTTGCATTGATATTATCGGATGGACTTTTTATGGATCCAGATTTCGTAAGTGATTATTCTGATGCATCACTTCCAAGCTTAATAACAGTAAACTTGTTTGGTTGGGTATATCCTTTAGGGAGATTTTTGTTTAATTTCATTTTCATGCCTTTATTTCTTACTTTAATTCCATTTGTCTTTCTATATCTTGCTTGGAAAACTTTTGGTGTATTAAGAAGATCTTATGCTTTAAATGCTATAGGTTTCCTTCTATATTTTATCGGAGGAAGAATCTTACAAGGAATACTCGATGTTTTGGCTTTACCTCATGTAAGAGCGATATTACCACCACTAATAATATTATTAGCACTTCTTATATTGGTAATAGCTAACAATTATGAACAACTTAAATAATTAATTTCAACTTTATTGTAATAATTTTCCTAATTTAATTGATTTTTATAGTTTTAACCTCCTAACCTTTTATAGACTTTTAAAAAAAGATTAAAAATTTAAAATTGAAGATCTTTAAATTTAATATATTTGAATAATATAATTGAGAAAACAATTAAAAATTCAAGATAAAGTTCATGACAGTTCACGGAAATCAACATTTATTACCATTATTTATTAGAAAGGGAGCACAACCCCTTTCAATTCAAGGCAATGATGAATTAACTCTCGCATTTTATTTACTATCAAAAGATTTAGAAAACAATAAAAAGGTATTATCCTTTTCGAGACTTCTTTGGCCAATATTGAGCATTCAAGGAGTAATTAGCACACATATCATGCTAGATGGTTTGAATTTATTTAGAAAAATAGGTAGATTTTCTAACCCTCCTCGTCAACCCTTAATTGGTCATATCCTTAGGAATATAGATAATCGGTCTCAAATTGAACAATTAGATCTACTAAGTGATATTTTAATATATAAAGATAAAGATGCTCAAGAAATTGGTGAAGGAGAAGAATCAGAATTCCGTACTCTTAAAGTAGATGGGTTAATTAACCCAGAATTTCTTCAAACACTATTATCAATTATACCTTTAATTGAGTTTAAACCAATTGCAGATTATACTGTATTAGATGCAAGTATTTCTACAGAAAATGCATTAAATATCTCAGAGGAATATCGCCAAATAATCAATGTAATGAAGGGGAATTCATTAAGATGGAAAACGCAAATCGAATTAATAGATAAAGAAGTGAGTAAATGGCTTATTGATTTAAATGTGCAATTGAAGGATATAGATTCAAGGTATTCTAGTCAAATTTCCAAAACAACTACATCGATTGATACTTATCAAGTAGATGAACAAACAAAATTAGAGCAGGATAAGATTGATCAATGGAATGTCAACGAAAAGAAGAGGATAGTTGAAAATATGTCCACTTTATTTAAAACATTTGAACGACAACTTGAAGAAATTATTAAAAAAAATAAAATATTCACAAACGATGATACTTTGAAAAGCAGAGTATTTGAGGATCTTATGCCTCATTTTGAAAATCAATTTACTTATTTAACAGATGAGGGTAATAAATTTTTAGAAACTCTTACGACACTAAGACAAAAATTTTATGAGTTGAAAGCTCGAGCTTCTCAAATTGATATTGAAGCAAACCAAAAATTAGAACAGTTTAGAAATTCTTTGCGATCAAAACTTCAAGATAGAGATAGACAACTGACTGAAATTGAAGGTGAGAAACAAACAAAAATCTCTGTATTACAGAATTTGAAAGATCAAATAGAAATACGGTTCGAGAATATTAAAGAAATTATACAATTAAAGCAAAATACATGTCTACAAGAAGCACAAGCATTAACTGGATGGTCTCTCAATGATAATCAATCAGATTTGTTTTCAAGACCTATACAATGGATCTATATGCCAGTTTATGCAATGTTTATTGAAGATGAAGATAACATGGAAGAATATATGGATATTATTTTTCCAGGATATATAATCAGCGACCCTAATAATCTCTATGAAGATATATCAGACACATTCATTAATTTAAAAAATTTATTAAATGATAGAATTGAAAATGATATGGTTACCAGATCGAATTTTGAGTTTTCATGTGAGAGGAAAAATCTATTAAAAGATCCAAGTTTTAGTAAGAGGATACAGTTAGGAATTTCAAAATTGAGAGAAAAAGTTTTATTAAATGAATTAACAGAGAAAATCATTCGAGAAAAATTAAATTTAATATTATAAATCCATATTTTCTCCCCATTAATTAATTATGGCACATCCAAAATTAGATTTGAAAAAAAGAAAAATAAGAGCCTTTTTTTTATCAATTGAAACAAAGAAAAAAGAAAATGTAGAAATTGATAAGGAAGTTGAAGATCTTTATCAAGATGGTATGGTTTATATCCAAATGAGATTTCCTGTTGAAAAAGTTACAAAAGAATTTGAAGATAAACTAAAAGATAAAATAGAGCAAAATATTGTTAAAGCTAAGATTAGGGAAGCCACTACTGAAGATCTTGAAAGTTTAAAATATATTTATAATCGCGCTTGGCTAACATCAAATACACCCTTTCGCCCTATAACCAAGACGGATTTAAAGAAAATCCTTGAATATCCTGAAACCATTTTTCTTATTGGAAAAGTCTATGGAACCGATGCAGCTTTTATACTTCTTGACTTTGAAGGTGAAAACAAAGAATTTGCGGTTATAGCTGCATTAGCTGTTATACCTAGATTTCAAAGAAGAGGTGTTGGTACAATCTTAGGAATGGCAAGTTGGCAATATCTAAAAGATCACTATCCAAATGTAAAAGAGATTAGATGTGAGGTATATAAAGATAATAAAGTATCATATTCATTTATAAAAGGAATAGGTTTTGAAGAATATGATACAAAGGTATACAAGAAGGAAGATTTTGAGATTCACAATAGTGAATAATAATCATTCTAATATAACCTAACTAGTTAGTGATTTTATTTTTTCAGTCAGTAAATTCATATTATATTCATCTTGGATAATATTATAATAGCTAAGTGCTCTCTCAAAAAAAGAAATAGCTGTTTCAATCATTCTTTTATTAACATAAATGTCTCCTAATTTATTGAGGATAATAGCACTTTCTTTATAATATTCTAAGTCCTCATAAATTTCTAAGGCTTCTTCGAAAAAATTTATAGTCTGTTTTGAATCTTCCTCATATTCTAAATATATTTTACCAATTTTAAATTTGAGCTCTGCATTTTTAGTACTATCACCAAATTTATAAAAAATCTCACGAGATAAATCGTAATATTCAATGGCTTTTTTGATATCACCTTTTGAAATATATAATTCTGCTAAGCTCTCTAAAATCTCACCTTCTTTGATGTTATCTCCAATTTCAAAAATACGAATAGCTTCAAGACTTTTTAGAAATAGATCTTCAGCTTTTGTATTATTTTCTCGTAAATGATAAATCTTTCCGAGATAAAAATAACACTCCCATTCTAGTCTAGACTTAATATAGATTGATATATTATCTCCAATTTTATTAATCAATTCTAGTGCTTTAGTTAAATGATGGTAAGATTCATCATAATTTTCATTCATTAAATAATATAATTTTCCATATTTTATCTCTGTTTGAATAATTCCATATATATCCTCTTTTTCTTTGAAGAATTCTATATTTTTTTCTAATATTTTTTTAATTCGATTATAATCCTTTAATATATATAAAACTTCTACCAAATTACTAGAGGATTTTATTTCTTCAAAAATTAAATTTTCTTGTTTAGAAAGCTTAAAGGCTTTTTGGTAATATTTATATGACTGTTCTAAATCTTTAAGTAAGAAATAGATATTTCCTAAATTGTTAAGCACTTTGATAAATTTAGGTTTATCATCTAAATCCTCAAGAATTTCACGAGATCTATTAAAATTGTAGATTGCTTGATCAAAAAATCCATTATCTTCTTGAATTATACCTAATTCATTATAACAAATAGCCTCATTCAGCCGATCATTTTCTTCTCTAAAGTTTTTTAATGCTAATTCAAGATTTTTTGAGGCGTTTAGTAAATCTCTCTTTCTATAAAATAGCCCTGATTTCTCTAATAATATAGATCCCGAAATCGATTCTCCAAGAATTTCTTGGCGCTCTAAGGTTTCATCAATTTCTTTTATTCTTTGATCTATTTCTTCATCTTTAATGATAGTTGTTTCATATTCACTATTTTCCTCTTCCATATCTAGATGATAAGTTGCAGGTTCATCATAAGGGAATCTTATGTTTCTGTATAAAGCATCTTCTAAATTTACGATTAATGGTTTGTTACAATTCCTACAATAAGACCAATCTTCCTGAATAGGATTGTTACAATATGGACATGTTTTCATAAGAGTAAAAATACTCGTCTATATTAAAGACTTTTAAATTAAAAATGAAAACAACGTTATTTATAATTAATCACTATCAAATTGAATTTAAGAGAAATAACACATATAATATCTAAATAAAATCTGATTTAAGGAATTCCTTTGATTATGGGAACAGCATCATAAATTTGGTGAATTTCATAATCAGGCTGAATTTTTTCTGATCTTGTGGAATTTGAATCGTTCAACCAGATTGCTAACATATTACAATTCTTTGCGCCTTTAATATCTGTTTCCAATCGATCTCCAATATGAATTGAGTTTTGTGGTTTACAGTTAAGCCTTTTTAAAGCTGTCTTAAATATTATCGGACTTGGCTTATAAAACCCTATATCATCTGAGAAAAGTGTTAATTTAAAATATTTCCCAATATCATATTTATTGAAAATCATTTTAACTACATATCCCGGAGTAATTCCTATATTAGAGATGAGGCCAATGTCGTAATTCTGCGATAACTCCTTTAGGGCTTCTTTGACACCACTTTTTAATAGGGGAGGATCTTTTAACATCATCTGTTCAAATTTATCTTCCAATTGTTTATAGTCAAATTTGGAAAATTTAATATTTAGAGCTGATAAGAGTCTTGAAATTCTATCATATGTATATATATGACGATATTCAAATTCTTTTAAATTAACATCTATTACTTGAAATACTGAATCAAAAACATGTTTAACTTCATTAGGTGAAAATTTTATTTGATTTTTTTTTAAAAACTGAATAAAATAATCAAATCTTAAATCCGAATAATGTTTATTAGTAAATATCGTATTCCAGAGATCAAAAGTCACTAATTGAATCATTTCTATTCAAATGCTAAAACATTTCCAAATTTATTATTTTTTCTGAGGGTTTTTTACAAATTAGTAAGATTTTTATTTTAATAACGAATAATATCTGTAATCCAATTTTAATGAAAATCACCTTTAAAAAAATAAATGGAGGTAGGTTTATGCCCAAATTTTTAGTTATCCACCCTATGCCAAGGAATGTAATGGAAGCAATGGCAGAAGTACCGCCAGAAGAGAATAAGCAAGTTATCGAATTACGTTCTCATTGCACAGCTGATGCATATTGGATAAGATCCTTTGGTGTTCCAGAATTAGAGAAATTATTTTGTGAATGGAATGCTAAGGATGTCGAATCAATCAAAGAAGTACTTAATCATGCTAAATGGCTTGCAACCGAAGGAATATATGAAATGAATGTCATAGAGGCAGAAAGTTATAGGGAAAAATTACCAGAAATTACAGTATAAAGTTATTATGATAGTTTCATTAAGAACTTTGTTAAACCATTGGTCAACACAGAAAAAGCAACGTGTCTATACCACCAAAACCTCGGATTAAATAAAAGTCTTAGCAATTTTTTCCCAAAAAGAAAAAATCCAATATCATTATAGAAAAATCTATAACTCTCATCTAATAATTCTTGGATTTCAACAATTGTCATCTCTGGAGTATTCATAACTGGTGTTATATCCCATTTTTCCCATCTAAAATCTTCTGGAATCCATCCTTTTTCCACAGCATTGTAATAAAGAGGAGTTCCTGGAAAAGGAGTTATGGGATTAGTCATCATCATATCAAGTTCTAAATCTTTCATTAGTTGTAATGTTTTCCAAGTATCTTTTATGGTTTCTCCAATATTTCCTATAATAAATGACCCAAAAACCATTATCCCATTCTTATGACACATACTAATACATTTTCGAACTTTATCAAGCGTGTACTGTTTTTCCATATCATTTAAAGACATTTGCTTGAAACTTTCAAATCCTAAAAAAAAGCATATAAATCCTGCTTTAGACATTGCTTTTACCATATCTGGATTGTTAGCAATATCATCTACTCTTGATTGACAAACGAACATTAGACGTTTATTCAATTTTGTTTTTTTTAAAAGCTCACATATTCTCATAACCCGTTTCTTCTGTAGACTAAAATTATCGTCTGTAAAAAAGACAAGTTTTACTGTACTTGGCACTTTCATTAGTTCTTTTATCACTCTTTCAGGAGATTTAACTCGATATTTACCATTATAAAATTTAGTAACACAACAAAAATTACATTTAAATGGACAGCCTCTTGAAGTTTCACAAACCCATGCTGGAACCCATATATAATGATAAGGTTTGGATTCAACTAAATCATTATTAGGAATTGGAAGTTGATCTAAATCTTTAATTAATTGTCTATCTGGATTATGAATCACAGCACCATTTTCCTTGTAAGATAGCCCTAGGATTTGGTTTTTTGGTTTACCTTCAAGCAATTCTCTAAAAGTAACATCTCCTTCTCCTCGACATATCATATCAATACAATCAAATTCCTCGATAATACTTGGAACTAATGTAGGGTGAAATCCACCTAAAATAGTTGGAATAGAATGTCTTTTAGCAATTTTACATATATTTAATACGATCTTAAAAGTATTTGTCATACAAGTGATCCCAACCAAATCAAATTGCCGTATTTTTTGTTCCAACTTGATAATTCCACAAGAATGATCAACATTTAGATCAAGAATTTCGATACTATGATTCAGATGGCTAACTGCTCCTGCAAGCGTTAGGAGAGATAAGGGTGGACTGCACATTACTTTCCCCATTCCCTTACCAACTTGAAAAGGTGGATAGATTAACAGAACCTTCATTTCAAAGTTTAACTCTAAATTATAAATTTAATGTATTAATTTATTTGTTATTTCTATATAAGGTTTGTTGTTCCTACATAGCTAAAGATTTTTTGTGTTATTAAAGAAATAAGTAAAATAGAACCCAAACTTCTTAATTTAGCTATGGGTAATCTTGAAGATTGCTAAAAATTAACTTGAAAGTCTTCATAACAAACTCATTAAAATTGTTAAAACTAAAAGTTAAATCATGCCAAAATTGCTATAATTTGTTGACATAATGGTTAATTATCAATAAACTCTGACACGTGCTTTTTCTCAGATAAACTATTTAAAAGGATCATTTGTTTTTTTCATATAATAAAGTTATAAAGCACGAGTAAAGCAATATGGATTCAAAATTATTCAAAAGAACCTATCCTTTCATATGTACTCACTGCAATGAATTCGCCCATACTTTTAACGAGTTTTGCGAAAAGTGTGGTGAGAACGGCTTAAGGAAAGCAAATAGTAAAGATTATAAAAATCGGAAATAGAAATAACGGGGTTATAATTATTTCTTTTTACTTATTCACTTAAATTCATTTTTGGGCTTTTCAAACTCTTTTAGTTCTTCATTTATTTGTTGATCATGTAAACCCAAAGATTGTAAAAGAATTCGAAGTTGGATAATTGCATTTTTAGCATTAATATTCTTCGCAATATGTAGAGCTTTAATAAACTGATCTTTAGCTTCTTTAATTTCTCCCGAATAAAATAAAGTTTCAGCGACATAGCTGAGTCCACGAATTATTAACTCTGCATAATTCGTTTCAATTGCAAGATTTGTACCCTTTTTAAAATATCTTAGAGCATTATCAAGAAAATTATTTTTTTTCTGAATGATTCCTAAATTATAATAAGATGTGATAATTCCTCTATTATCTCTAATTTCTTTAAATACCTTTAATGTTTTTTTGTAAAGTTCAAAAACAACATCCCATCTTTGATTAAATTCATGAATGTAAATCAAATTTCCTAAGCAATCTAATAAATTATAAATACCCTTATTATCTGTGCAAATTGCACTACAGTCTAAAAAAATATCACAAGCCTCATCAAGCCTATTCAATTTAATATAATTATTTCCAATTCCTATTAAACACGTTATTTTTTCTTGAACTTGCTTTAATTCATCATAAATATTATAGGCTTTTTCATAAGAATTAATAGACTTTTCATATTGCCCTTCTTTAAAATATAACGTACCTAGAACTCCATATACAGCGGCTTGACCTAATCTATCTTTTTGTTTTTTAAAATGGGTTAAACAGATTAGATAATTTTTTTCTGAGTCTTTAAATTCCTCTAACTGTAGTTGGATTAGTGCAATATCACTTAATTCTTTAATATAATCTGAATCTTTACCAACTTTTTCTAAAAGTTTTAAATTTACTAATTTTTTTTCCAATAAGTAATATAATTCTTCCTTTTGAAGCTTTATATCATTCTCCGTCATAGAAATTAAATATAGTTGTAATATCTTTATTTAATCAATCAATAATAAATCTTCTAAAATTTTTGCTGAATCCTTTACATATTGAAAACATTTCTTCTCAAAAAATTCATTTTTTTCATAGTATTCTTTTCCTTCAGTTGTATTAATATCACAACCCAACAATTCCTTACAAATTATTGACCCGTGCATCTTCTGAAATTGATCTGTAAACTCTCTTACGAGTTGATATGTCTTCTCTCTTGTTTCTGTATCGTCATTTAATCCCCTGCCATATCTTAAACCAAGAACCATGAAAGCCCCTGAAACTGCACCACACGTGTTTTGCAAGCGACCCATTCCACCACCAAATCCAGTTGCTATTTTTAAAGCAATATTTTTATCAAGTCCATATTTTGAAGCAAATGAACCTAATATTGATTGGGCACAGTTAAAATTTCCTCTAAACAACGAACCAGCTTCTTCTATTCCTGACATTTTGAATAACTCTTTTTAATTAGGATTATTAGAATTTTAAAGTATAAGAAATATAAAATTTCATATCTATTATATATCTAGTGATGCAAGAAGCAATTAATAATTGAAAAAAGTTAATATTATGAAGTTCAAGGCGAGATTATTTGATAAACTAGATGATAAGAAAGTAAAATGTCATGTGTGTGCTAACGAATGTATAATCCTTCCCGACAAAGTAGGGATATGTAGAACACGAAAGAATTTTGATGGAGAATTATATACGTTAATTTATGGTTCAATGATATCATCTGGTAGCTTGGATCCTATAGAGAAGAAACCTCTTTATAATTTCTGGCCAGGTGCCACTGCTTATTCAATTGCCTCAATTGGTTGTTCCTTTAAATGCCAAAATTGTCAGAATTGGAACATATCGCAAGCAAATCCTACAGATAATGGAAAAAATGGATTTTATGACCTTAAAGGCTACGAAGGTAGTGGAATGTCGTTAATCGAAATGACTCCAGAGCAGTTAGAAAAAAGAGTCGTGAAGAGTGGAGCAGAAACTCTTGCTTATACATATAATGAGCCATTGATATGGCATGAATGGATTTTAGACACAGTACCTCTTCTAAAAAAACATGATATCAAAACAATATTAGTAACAAATGGATATTCTACTCCAGAAGCAACAAGAGAACTAATAGACATTGGTATTGATGCTGCAAATATAGATATTAAAGCAATGACTGATGATTTTTATAAAAAAATATGCGGGGTTAAATCAGTTCACCCAGTTCTAGACACAGCTAAACGATTCAAGTCTAATGGTATTCATGTAGAAATCACAAATTTAATTATCCCCGATTTAAATGATCAGAAGGAAGATATCCAAAAATTATGTAATTGGATTGTTGAAAATTTAGGAAGAGATACTCCAACTCACTTTTCTGCATATCATCCTGATTTCAAAATGCCGTCAAACAAGCGAACTCCTTATGAAACATTAAATATGGCGTATAATCTTGCGATAGAAACTGGTTTATATTTTCCATATGTAGGGAATATAGCTCATGAGAAAGGGGGAAATACTTATTGTCCAAATTGCAATCATTTATTGTTAGAAAGAAGAGGTTATAGTTTTAAAAAAATCGATGTCACCAATGAAAATAAATGTCCTAATTGTTCTTATGATTTAAAAGATGATATTATTGGTGAAATCAATAAAAATTCTTCACACCGATTTGTCTTCTTTTAAGGTAATTAATTTTCCAAGAAGTATGTATCCTTTAAAAAAGTAATAAAAAAAATAAAGATTTAGAACAGATAGCCTATTGAAACTCCTAAGACTAACACTAAGAATCCCTGAAGGAAGCAAAAACCTGCGACTATGAAAGCTATGGGAGGCCATGAGATAAATTTTGAAATTTTCATTAATCCTCCAATATAGAATTTTGCTGTAAGAGCAATAATAGCAAAAATGATTATAAACAATATTACGAAAAATATTGTTGGATTCATAAATAGCCCAATAACTATATAAGCTTCTGCGGGCATTACCATTACAAGGACTAATACTACAGCACTTCCTGCTAAAAGCCCTACTACACTGGCAATTGGAAGATCATTTAATGGCTTTAGAAGTGTTAGAATTCCTAAGATGATCAATAATGCAGATGTAAAAATGCTTACTTCTCCACTTATGAATGCTATACTTGGCGGTACATTATACATTAATCCACTAACTCCACTTAATATAGCAAAGATACCTATAACAAGACCTAAATATGTAAGAACTTTCAGAAATTTTGTCACAGTCATATCCCAGTCTTCCGTCTTTCGCTTTTTTACAGACCCCCGTCTTTTAGCTTCGTAAACACCGAAAATTAACCACATAATTCCCAAGATCAAAACAAAGAAACCCGCCATTTGTCCTAAGAATTCCATAAAACTTTGAAAAATCATAAAATTTACTCCTTTAATTTGATTCGTTTATGATGAATTTATTTTGTTATTATATATTTATTTTGTTATTAAATTCTAATGGAGTCCAATAATTAAAAAATGAAGTCTGAAAGGATTAGATAATGAATGAGACTGATTTTTTTATATAATCTATATAATGATCAATTTCTTGAGCTTTTTTATTTTCATCCCAAGAGTATTCTTCGGCCATGATTTCAGCAACTTTACTAGCTGCTTTTAAAGCAATTTTGTGGTCGATCCATAATGACATTTCAGTTCGTCTACAAAAAACATCAATTAGATGTGGGGTTGGTTCAAACCTTGAACAATAGAGAATTTCTGCTTTTATAAAATCATTTTCTTCAATTATTTTCTCTTTCATTGATTCATCTTCTTCTATCATTTCTAAGATTTTAACAGCACCTTTACCATATTGAGTATAGAGATGATCTGTAAGATCTGAGTTTAATTTAAGAGGAAAATCGTTTAATTCTTCTAACCATTCGTTTTTTTCCAAGCTAATTAAAAATGGTTGTCTACTGAAATGTTGCTCTCGATATATATTTGGAAAAATATCTTTTTCATCTATTTTGTTGAATAAATCTTCTGCCATAGCACGCCATTCTGTTAACTTACCACCAGTAATTGTTAATAAACCATCCTCAGAGAAAAATATAATATGTCGTCTGGAAACTTCACTTTCAGATTTACCTTTCTGCATTACTAATGGTCTTATTCCAGCATAAGTTGAGAGGATATTTTCATATCCTAATTTGGCATTTGGGAAAAATTTTTGAGTTGACTTAATTAAATAATCAGCATCCTCTTTAGTACAAAAAGGATTAGCTAAATCTCCATCGAAATCGGTATCTGTTGTACCAATTATAGTAAAATCTTTATTTCTTGGCAGAACAAAATAAACTCGACCATCAATTGGTGAATATAGAGCATCTGCCATTTTATTTTTAATGTCTTTTTGCTTATATTGCAAATGAACCCCCTTAGTAGGCCGGATGAGAGGTTTTGGAATATCTTCAGGATATCTATCAAGTAATTCATCTGTCCAAACACCAGTAGCATTTATAATTAAAGTACCTTTTATTTCAAATCTATTATTTTTCTCTAAATCTTCACATTTAACACCTACAATCTTATTATTATTTTTAACATAACCAATCACTTTGCAATAGTTTAATACATCAGCACCTCTTATTACAGCTTCTTTTAAGGTTTCAATTGTTAACCTAGCATCATCTATATTATTATCATAGTATACTACTCCACCTAGATTCCCATCTCTTAAAAATTCAGGTTCTAATTCAAAAATTTCCTCAGGAGAGTGCCATGTATGTTTTTTAAAATTTATAAATTCTGATTTATCGTCACTTAAAAAGTCATAAATTTTGATTGCCGCAGTTAATTCTCGCTTTTTATATTTTCCTCCTTCGATCAATGGTAGATAGAATGGAATTGGTCTTACTAAATGAGGAATGTGTATTCGCATCCAATTTCTTTCTCTAGACGCTTCTTTCACTAAATCCATCTCTCCATGAGTAATATATCTTAAGCCTCCATGAGCCATTTTTGAACTTCGTGAAGAAGTTCCTGCAGCAAAATCCTGCATATCAACACATGCAACTTTTAATTCTCTCATTGCTGCTTCTCTTGCAACACCCGCACCAGTAATACCTGCCCCAATAATTATAATATCATAGTGACTTTCTTTGAGTTTGTTAACAATTTTATCTCTATTCTTAAAATTCCATGATTGATCAAATAACTTTTTCTCCAAAACTTCCATAATTATCATTTTAAAGAATTTTTAAGATTAATTTAATCTTGCGTATTATTTGTATTTGAAAAATCTGGGTTTTAAGAGGTTTTTTAATTTAATTTTTCGTGTGGATAATACGGATCTTTTCGGAATGTAAAGATTTAAAAAACTCGGTTTTTAGAGATAATTTAAAAGAGTTTTTAGAATTAAAGGCATTGAATAAACATCATAATAATTATGTTCAATAACCTCTTTTATTAATCCTATATATCTTTCAGCATTTTCATTATATTTCCGATAGCAAAGACCAACCAGATTACTTGGTAATGTGTTTTCTCTTGTTAATTTCAACAAATGTTTTTCAATATTAGCTAATGAATATGTGTTGAACTTTCCCTTAAATAAACGACGGCAATGATGATATAAATCAATATGATGAAATACAGTATTATTTTTTTCATATGGCGGATCATCGGTTGAAATCATTGGATTTTCATCAAAAAAGTATAAAAAACGATTTGCTAAATATGGAATGTCAAATGTTTTACCATTATAAGTAATGAAACATTTAAAATTCGGTAATATTTCAGTCCTAAGATGTTCATAAATTGCTATTTCTTCTTCGAGTTTTCTTGTGAAAAATATATGAATTTTAAATTTATCCTTCTTAAAGAAGCCAATTCCAACTACTATGACAGGACTATCGATTATACCTAGAGTTTCAATGTCTAAAAATAAAAAATCTTCGATATTAAAGCAAAAACTCACATCTAAATCAGTAATATATCTATTTTTTATTAGAGATTTATAATCCTTTTTTTTGATTAAATTTAAAACTTGATTAGCTAAACCACTAAAATTCAAATTAAACTTTAAATCTGTTAGAGTTTTTATACCTCTCTGTTTTAATTTTTGTTCAATATAATCTCCAATATAATCTACTGTCTTAAGGTTGTATAATAATTTTTTACAAGTTTTAGATAAATTTATATCGTTTGGGATGTCGTTTAGTTCCCAGAAAAATTCAATAAATTCACCCATATTATTTTTAATGATACGATGGTTTTGATACAAATCTTCTAGTTTTTTTCCTTGGTGTTCTTCTACTAATGGTGTGATATCGAAGCTTTCTAATTTGAAATAATCCATTATCTATAACTAATTAAGATATTTTATTTAATAATGTATTCTCTTAAGATTTATAGTAAAATCTAAGGAAGGATGAGAATTTTATTTTAAAATAAAAATGTATGTATTCATATTTTCTCTCCCCCAAGTTTCAGAATTAATAATTTCTCTCTCAAAATTAAGAAGTTTCATACCCAAAGGAACAAAGATATCCAAAATTTCTTCTTTAGAATATGATCGGGAATACATCTTTTTGCCCTTAAACTCAATAATTACATCATCGTCTAAATCGGCCCCTTCTTTCCATGGCCCATTTAAGCAGAGATAAAAAATACCCTTTCTTTTTAGTGCCTTAACAATTCTTTTTGCTGTCAATTTAAATAATTCTGGATTAAGAAGAAGCATAGAATATGAAGAGAAGATTCCATCAAATTGATCTGTAATGTTAATGTCTGTCATAGACATTTCTTTAAATTTAGCTTTAGGAACGTTCTTTCTTGCAATTTTTACCATTTCAGCAGAAAAATCAATCCCTAGCACTTTAAATCCTTTTTCTATTAATAGTTTAGCATAAGGAACTCCTGTTCCTGAGCCCAAATCTAAAATATAGCCTCCTTTGGGGAGTTTTTCACAAAAGTAGTTGAAAAGCGTATGAACCTTTCCATGGAATTCTTTATCATATATTTTAGCCGCGTTATCCCACGCTTTTTTGTTAAGGGAAAGTATGTTCAAATTATCCTTCAAGATGAACCCATTAAATTTTTATTTAATAAATAGAAGATTAGTTGTTTCATTAATCTTTGGTCTTAAAGAATCTTCTAGATTCAGCATCACCTAGAACGAAGTGACTTCCACCACCATGTATCATACAAAATGCATCTAATAATCCAAATTGATTACAATATTGTTCTGTGAAAGCGCGACCACCCATAGTTCTATATAAATCTATTGAACTTTGAAAAGCTAATTCACATGTTTGTATTTTTAGTCCCATGGCTTGATTAGCCATCAATTTAGAACTTGCAGATTGTGGATGTGCATCAATCTCTCGAGCATAGTTGATTAATGCAGAAAGAAATAAATTTGTTTGGCGCATATTTTCGGTGATTGGAAATCTAATAATTTGATATTGATATAATTTGTGTTTAAATTGTTCACGTTGAAGGGCGAAACTATGAGAGTAGAATAGTTTTTTGATACAATCACCTATAGCTTCGGCACTGATAACTAACCTCTCTTCAGTTAGTTGATGAAACATAATGTCTAGCCCATCACCTTCAAGAAGATTTTCTTTAGGAAGTTCAACATCATTGAATACTAAACGACTAACAAAAGCATCATTCATTCCATAAGTCCTAACTCTTGAAGATTCAAAATTTTTTAATTGTTGATGGTTTGTGTCTACAATAATACCACCTAATCTTCCATTATTTAATCTACCATAAAGAATAATGTTTTCTGCCAACATCCCATTTGTTATAAAAAGTTTTTTTCCATTTGCAATAATTTTATCTCCTTTATCATCAAGCCTTAACTCAATTCTTACAATATCACTACCCGCATTAAATTCTGTCATAGCAGAAGCAGCCATTAAACCATATTTTACTACAGGAATAAGATATTTCTCTCTTTGGAAATCATTTGCTTTATAATTCACGGGATTACAATATAGAGTTCCTCCTGCTAATCTACCCATTTCGATGCTCCAATTCCCATTTACATATCTATCACTATTCGGGGACCAAAAACCACCGCATAAGGCTAATGCAATTAAAGCATTTCTTGTAACATTCCCGACATCATGTTGTTCGAAATCTATTACTGTACTATAGTACCCCTTTTCTGCTAATTTTTTCATAAAATTTATTACTATTTCACACTTCTTTTCTTGAATTGGCTCCTCGGCAGAATAATTCAAATCTTCTAGAGCGTTCAAATCTTTTTCAAGATTTTCTTCCATATATTCAAAAAACTCAGCTAAAAATTCCTTTTCTTTCACATTAAGTATTGGGTTATTTAGTAAATCCAATTCAGGAATATTTCGACTGATTTCTAATTTTGGAAATTCCGGGAGTCTTGTATCCATAATAAATAAGACAATTTTCTTATGATTTTAAATTTTCTTCTCTCCTAAAGAGGATTTTTTTCCCATTTAATTCAATAGACTTAATTAGAAAGTTTTTAATCAAAATAAAACATAAAAATAAAATATCGAATCAAAAATAAACCAAAATCTAACTACAAAAAAGTATTCAAAATTTAAATTAAAAATTGAAATTAAAATTGATGATGAAATGGCAGATAGACGAGTTTGTGTAATAGGTATTGGTCATACAAATTTCAATTCAATGACACCCGATATACAATGGAAAGAGATAATGTATGAGGCTTGTGATAAAGCATATGTGGACGCAGGCATAGATGTCAGAAAAGATGTTGGTAGTTTTATTACATGTGCTGAAGATTATTGGGAAGGGTTCGGAATTTTTGACGAGTTTGTTCCAGATCAAGTTGGAGCGTTATTACGCCCTACATGTACTGTTAGTGGTGATGGAATTCAAGGGTTAGGAAATGCATATATGCAGATTATGACAGGGTATATTGATGTTGTAGCAGTTGAAGTACACAGTAAAGCTTCTGATTTGTTAACATATGGAGATATTGTACTTCATGCAATGGATCCTAGATTTGAAAAACCTATAAGTGGACCTGTAGAGAGACCTAATTATGCAGGCAGCCCAGAATATCCACCAGAAAACCCTAAACATTTAATTGGGAGATCAGATGAAAAAGAAAGAATCCACCCATATTTCTTAGCAGGTTTAGAAATGCAATATTATCTTAGAAAAACTGGTACAACAGAAGAACAATGTGCCTCTGTAGTTGTAAAAAATAAAAAAAACGCATTCTTTAATCCTTATGCTGATTACGAGGCTAAAATATCTATAGAAGACGTTATGAAATCAGAATATCTCTTCAAACCAGTAAAAAGACTTGATATTAGCCCCCTAGTTGATGGAGCCATTTGTTTCGTACTTGCAGATGATAAAACAGCTAAAAATTTAGGTATTGATCCTATTTATCTAGCTGGATTTGGTTATGCTTCAGAGACTCCATGGCTTGGTACAAGAGGGATGGATGCAGACTATGCTAAGATTGCCTCAAAGATGGCATATAAAATGGCAGGAATAACTGAACCTAAAAAAGAAATAAATGTTATTGAAGTTGATGATAGATTTTCATATAAGGAACTTCAACATTTAGAAGCTTTAGGATTTGCTAGACCTGGTGAAGCTGGACATCTAGTTGATGAAGGTGTATTGGACATTAAAGGCTCACTTCCAACAAACACTTCTGGTGGATCATTAGGTGTCGGGAATTCCCTTGAAGCAACAGGTATGCAAAGAGCATTAGAAATTGTTATGCAACTTCGAGGTCATGCTGGTAAACGCCAAGTTTCGAATGCAGAGGTAGGACTTGCTCAATCTTGGCGTGGTATTCCTACTGGAACTGGAGCAGTTGCTATATTTAAGAGGGGATAAGGAGGTGGAAAAAGGATGAAAAAAGTTGCTGTTATAGGAGGAGGAATGACTCTTTTTCGTAGGCATTTATTAGAAACAGGGAAAGAACTTTCATATTTAGCTACTAAAATGGCTATGGAAGATGCAGGTATTGGAAAAGATGATATTGATATGGTTGTAATGGGTAGTGCTCCTGATGCTTTTGATGGGATACATATGAAAGGTGAGAATCTTTTAGATGGATCTGCTGCTGTAGGTAAACCATACGTTAGAGTATTTAACGGAGGTGGTACAGGTGTTTTTGCTCCTATTGCTGGTTGGTGGCATGTAGCTTCTGGGGTTGCTGATGTGTGCCTTGTTGTTTGTGAAGAAAAAATGGGCAATATTTACCCTCATCCACAAACAGCCTTTAGACATATTTGGGATCCTATTTTAGATAGACCTCTTACTCCCAATCTAGTTTGGCTTTTTGCTATGGAAATGAATCGGTATATGACAGTACATGGTATTAAAAAGGAAGATATTGCCTTAGTCTCTGTGAAAAATAAGAGAAACGCAGTTGGTCATCCGTGTGCCCAGTTAGCAGATCCTAATATTACAGTAGAGGATGTTTTGAATTCTGAAATAATGGCTTGGCCTGTAAATAGGTTAGATATTAGCCCACCTAGCGATGGTGCTTCAGCATTAATATTTTGCAATGAAGATGTTGTACATAGATTTACAGATGATCCGATTTATGTGGCTGGTACTGGATGGAGTATCGATAGTACGATGTGGACAAATCGAGATTTATATTTCCCGCGTTATGTTGCTCAAGCTGCAAAAATGGCATATAAAATGGCTAGAATCGAGAATCCTCGTAAAGAAATTGATTTTGCTGAACCATATGATCCTTTTTCATATAAGGAATTGCATCATATGGAAGGATTATTATTATGCAAGAAAGGGGAAGCACCTATCCTCACACGTGAAGGTGTAACTCAACGTGATGGGGATCTTCCTGTTTGTCCTTCTGGAGGATTATTGGGTGTTGGAAATCCGATTGCTGCTACAATGGGTCAGAAAGTCTGTGAGTTATATTGGCAACTAAAAGGTATGGCAGGTAAAAGACAGATTCCAGGAGATCCAAGAACGGGGATCGGACAAGCTTGGGGAGATATAATGCAAATGGGAACTGTAATGATTTTAAGGAGGGGATAAAAAAATGGTAAAAAAGAAAGAATATAAAGAATGGCCACCTTATGCTCCAGGTACATACGTTCGAGAGAGTGATATACGCAATAGAAAAATAACTTATACTTGGTGGGAACCAGAAGTTCAATATAGCTGGTCTCTGGGACCTGCAATGAGTAAGTTCTTACAAGGTTTAAAGGTAGGAAAAATTTACGGAATTCATTGTAAGAGATGTAAAAGAGTTATAGTACCTCCTCGTATGTTCTGTGAATATTGTTATGGGCCAACTGAAGAGTGGATTGAGTTACCAGATACAGGAATTATTGAAACATTCTCAATTTCGTATCTCGATCCTGATGCAAGGAGAATAGAAGAACCTATTCTTGTTGGAGTAGTTGATCTTGATGGTACACCTCCACATCATGGGTTCATGCATTATTTTGGAGAGATGACTAAAGATGAAATTAAGATCGGAATGAAGGTTAAGGCTGTTTGGAAGCCCGAGAACGAGAGAGAAGGATCAATTACAGATATAAAGTATTTTAAACCTTTAAAAGGAGGTGGAGATTAATGGGATTCTTAGAAAAACAAACTGATCCAACTACACCAATGCACTGGCGTGGTGATATGCAAGCAGATTACTTTTATCCAAGTGGAATTGCAGGTGATAAGTTTTTCAAGCACCTTATGAAGAATGACACCTTTTTAGCTTGCAAATGTATGAAGTGTAGCAAAATATATTGTCCTCCTCGTTTGTATTGTGAAGATTGCTTTGAAGAAATACCTGATAGTAATTGGAAAGAGGTACCACCTGTGGGTACAATAAGGGTATTTACTGTAGCAAAACTAAATGCTCATGGTAATAACTTAGCAACACCAAAAGTAGTTGCCTTAATTGATATTGGAGCTACTAATAGTGCTATGTTAGGAATTATTAATACTAATGATGCGAAAAAAGATTTTACTGAAGTAAAGGTCAAAGCTAATTTACGATCAAAGGACAAACGAGAAGGAACCATAAAAGATATATTATACTGGGAAGAAGTATAATTCTTAACTATTTTTTATTTTATTTTTTACTGTATTCTACTTATCTGATAATTCCACTTCTAGATTAATTTGTAATTAAAAATAGAATAGAAAAAGAGAAAACTAAAAAAAAAATTATGAATTTGTTAACCGCTGATATAGATTAAAGATTTTTCTTGCTTCATCGGGAGTAGCTGGTTCACGATTTACAATTCGAGCAACCTTTGCAGCCCATTCTACTTGTTCCCAACTTCCTTTGGCTAATCTACCATCAGGTAACCTTGTATTATCTTCTAAACCAACTCGAATATGACCATCCATTGCTGCCGCACACATTGCTGCTTGAAATGAATTTTTAGCTACACCACAAACACTCCAGCTAGCATCTGGAGGTTTAAGGTTTATAAGATGGGCTAAATTTTCATAGGAAAATGGTATTCCTCCTAAAACACCGAAGACAAACTGGAAATGTAGTGGTGGATCAAGAAGTCTTTTAGGTTGTTGTTTAGCTAAATGTATAATGTTATACATTCCACCAATATCGTATACTTCGATTTCTGGTTTTGTTTCTGCTTTTTTCATTGCTTTTGCAAATTTTTGAATTGTATCGAACGTATTTTCAAAGATATTTTTTGCACCAAGCCCAACTTGTCCAGTTTTATGATCTCCTACTGCAAAATTCATTGAATTGGTGTTTAATGAAGCGATAGGAGGTTTAAATGTTGTAACTGGCGTAATCCTTTGTTTGGGGGTTACAATTGAACTTATTGCGGTACTGAGATTAATCAAGATATCTGGGGCTTTTTCTTTAATATTATCTATTATTGCTCCAATAATATCTAATTCGTGCGTAGGATTACCCTTTTCTGGGTCTCGTGCATGTATATGTACTACTGCTGCTCCTGCTTCATAACATTTCTTCGCTTCATCCCCAAATTCTTCTGCGGTAAATGGGACATTAGGATTCATATCTCTATTAGTCACTGCTCCTGTAAGAGCAGCACTTATTACCAATTTTTTCTTTAAATCTTTTTCTGACATTTTTATCATATTTTAGAATTTGTTTTTTAAGTAATAAACTTAGATTGCTATGGAAAATAGATTTTATTCATATTAATATGTTATATATATTAATATCGAAATTTATTCAGAAGAGTTAAAACTTTTTAAGGATCATATAAAATAATATAATTATTATATTAATTTTACATAAAAGTAAATCCAATTTAAAACGAGTAATTGGAGATTAGATTATAATGAATGTAAAATTTGGTTTTCAACATGGAACAAATTATGCCGCTCTAGGATTAAAGACAAAAGATTTTTTAAAATCAATTCAGTACTGTGAAAAAAGTGGATATGACTCAATTTTTATGATGGATCATTTAAATTCTTCTCCAATGAATTCTGAAGTAGTGAGTAGTAATGTCATATTACCAATTGCAGCTTCAGAAACAGAAAAAGTAAAGATAGGATCATGTGTCACCGATCCTCATAGGAGACATCCTTCTCAAATTGCATTAGATGCACTTACAATTCAGCGATTGAGCAATAATCGTTTTATTTTAGGAATTGGAGCTGGAGAAGCAATGAATTTAAATGAGTTTGGAATTGTTTGGGATAAACCTGCATCAAGATTAATTGAAGCTGTTGAAGTTATCAAAGAGCTGTGGAAAACTACCCAATCAAGACATGCAAGGGCGGAGTATACAGGTAAATTTTATAACTTGAAGGGTGCCAGATTACAATATCCAACTAAAAATTTGCCAAAATTGTGGATCGCTGCTAATGGCCCAAGATTAATTGAGTTTACTGGAAGTGTTGCGGATGGTTGGCTTCCAATATGTAATGCACAATCATATAAGAAACGGTTAAATATATTAGGTAAAGCAGGAAGATTGGATGAGATTGAAAAAGCATGCGAGGTATTTGTTGTAGTCAGTAAAGATAAACCAGATATCGCACGAGAAATGGGAAAAAAATTAGGTCTTTATATGAGCATAGATTCACATATTCTTGAAGATTTCAATGTGAAGGTTCCTGAAAAGTTTTACCATAGACTTATTAATGAAACTTTATCTGATAGGGCTAAATCACAAAATGAAGCAACAGAATTTGCTAAAGAAAATATTCCAGAGGATCTAATTGATTCAATGATCATTTCTGGGAGCCCCGAAGATTGTATTGAACAAATAGAGGAGTTTATTGAAGCAGGCGTAGAACATTTCCTAATTGAAGTATTTGGAGTAGGTAATTACTTTGAATCTTTAGAATTATTTACAGAATCAGTTTTGAGTTATTTTAAAGAAATTTATCCAACAGCCTCTCATTAGAAACTTTAATATTAGCTTTTAGTATATTTTTCATTTTTTTAATTAATATTTGACGAATTTGAATATATAATATAAAATTTATATATTAGAGAAAATAATTTTGTTTGTTTATTGTAATATATGATTTTTATAAACAAATGAGGAAATAAAATATGAACCTAAGAGAATTAGTAGAAAATCAAGCACAAAAGTACAAAGATAAAGTATTTTTGTATTGGCAAGATATTAAAATTTCTTATTCTGAGTTGAATGAACTTACAAATAGAGTAGCGAATTTTCTTTATAATTTGGGTATTAGAAAAGGTGATAAAGTTAGTGTATATTTACCAAATATGCCAGAATATGTGTATTTGTATTTAGGTATCCCTAAGATAGGTGCAATTACTGGTCCTGTAAATGCATTATTTAAACCAAGAGAAGTAAAATTTGTAGTTGGTCATTCAGAAGCTAAGATTATTGTTACGATTCCAAAATTCATGGAAGTTATTAATCAAATTAAAGGAGAGCTCCCTGATCTGCAATACATAATTGTTATCGGAGAAAAAGTTGAAGGTACATTAAGTTACGAGGAATTAATGGAAAAAGCTTCATCTGATGCACCTCCAAAGGTGGATATCGAAGAAAAAGAAGACCCTGCTGCTATATTATATACATCAGGAACCACTGGTTTTCCTAAAGGAGTTTTACAGACTCATTTTAACATTAGGAGAAACGCTGAAATGATACGAGATTTCACAAATGGACAGGAACATTTTCGATATATGCTAATTTTACCATTATTTCATGTTAATGCTCAAATTGTAACTGTAGTGACACCATTAGTAATAGGAGCAAGTTCTATTTTAACACCTGGTTTTTCAGCACAAACCCACTGGGAGACTGTAGCCAAATATAAGGCAACTACTTTTAGTTGTGTTCCAACAGTGCTCTCTATCTTACTTAGAATGCCGCATGAAAATTTAGATCTTTCTTCATTAGAATATATTGTATGTGGTGCTGCTCCCTTACCTGTAGAAGTATTCAATGAATTTGAAAGTACTTTTAATTGTAAAATAGTGGAAGGATATGGCCTTACAGAAGGTACATGTGCGTCTTCAGTTAATCCCTTACCTACTGAAACAGAAGATAGGCGTAAAGTAGGTAGTATTGGTGTACCTTTACCTGGAAATGAAATGAAAATTGTTGATGAGAATGGTAAAGATCTTCCTCCTAATACGAAGGGTGAGATTGTTGTAAAAGGAGATAATGTGATGAAGGAATATTACAAAAATCCTGAAGCAAACACAGAAACTCTTAAAGATGGCTGGCTATATACGGGAGATATTGGGTTTATGGATGAAGATGGATTTTTCTATATAACGGATCGTAAAAAGGATATGATTATACGAGGTGGAGAAAACATTTATCCTCGTGAAATTGAGGAAGTATTGTACTCTCATCCAGCAGTTTCTTTAGCTACAGTTATAGGTGTGCGAGATAAGATTTATGGGGAACTTCCAAAAGCTTTTATTGTATTAAAGGAAGGAGAATCCCTTACTGAGGAAGAACTCATCGAATACTGCAAAAGACACCTAGCAAATTTTAAAATTCCTAAATATGTGGAATTTAGAGACGATTTACCTAAGACACCTACAGGTAAGATAATGAAACAACCACTCCGTGAAGAAGAAGAAAGTAAAACTGGTAAAATCTTTAATTCTTAATCAATTTTTGTTAATTTTCGCTGTATTCCAAGAAAATTTAAGAAAAGGAATAAACATACTAAAAATTATAGGAAAATTAGATTTTTTTAGACGTTATTTGCTAGTTTATATGCTCTATGAATAGCTTCTAAAACGGTTTCTGGTTTTCTAGCATCTCCTATTTTTTCTAATTGAATGTTTTCCAGTTGTTTTAGCTCTTTATAAAGAAAATTATTTGGTTCGACTCCAGTTGCATAATATACCACATCTACATCATCAATAATTTGTTCATTATCTTTTGTATCAAGATAACTTACAGAATTCTCTCCAATTTCCTTAACCCTAACACCAGTAAGAAATTTGATACCTAAAGCATCACATTTATCAAGAAGCACCCATTTTGTTGTTTTTCCTAATGCTGAGCCTAATTTTGGAAGTTGCTCTAGCACAGTTACTTTATTTCTCCCTTTATGTAACATCTTTAGTGCATCTTCAGGCTCTAAAGCTCGATATTTTGTAAGAAAATCAAATGCCTCAAGGCTTAAAGCTCCATATTTAGCCAAATATATAGCTAATTCAATACCAGTTGCTCCTCCACCAATAATTACATTATTTTTACCAATGGGTGCATCCATACTAAAAACATCATTCGCCCAGTAAACATTTTCTCTGTCTATGCCAGGAATAGATGGCTTAATTGGAATTGAACCAGTTGCAATAAAAATAATATCGGGAGTATATTTTTTAACAGTATCAATTCTTACCTCTTCATCGAGATGTAAATGAATTCCATATTTTTGAATCCAATATGAATAATTATCAACCATTCTCTTGAACTCATTTCTTCCAGGAGGAATCCAAATAATATTCAATAATCCCCCGATTTTATCATCTTTTTCAAATATATGGACTTCATGACCCCTCATTCCTGCAACTCTCGCAGCTTCTAATCCACCAGGACCTGCTCCAACGACCATTATTTTCTTTTTCTTTTTAAGAGGGTTTAATTCTGTTTTAGCCTCATTTCCAGCTCTAGCGTTTCTTAAACAAGATACTGGTACCATTTTAAAAATAGCATCAAAACATCCTTGATTACATCCGATACATGTCATTATGTCTCTTAGTTCGCCTTTTTTCGCTTTTGATGGCAAATAAGGATCAGCTACTATTGCTCTACCCATACAGATGGCATCTGCCTTTCCAGCCATTAATATCTGTTCAGCTAATTCAGGGGTATTAATCCGATTGGAAGCAAAAACGGGAATAGATACATGATTCCTAATATTTTCAGCTAAATATGTATAACATCCTTCTGGAACATCCATAGTTGTTTGTGGGGTTTTTGTTTCATGCCAACCTCCAGTTACATTTAAATAATCTAGGTATTTTGATATTCTTTCTGCGATTAAGGCTTTTTCTTTATATGTATTACTTTCTGGAACAAAATCGTCCCCAGAAATTCGGTATCCAATGGGAAAATCACCTACACTAGATCTCATTAATTCCAGCGTTTCTAGAGGAAATCTTAGTCGATTCTCAAAACTCCCCCCATAATCATCAGTTCGAATATTTGTTTTTGGAGATGTAAATTGAGAAAATAAGTAACCTGCATTAGCACATATCTCTACAGCATCAAACCCAGCTTCTTTTGCTCGAACTGTGGCATCCGCAAAAGCTTGTTGCTCTGTTTTAATATCTTCTAGCGTCATTTCTCTTGGAGTGGTTTTACTAAATTTACTATATACAGCTGAAGGTGCAATTGGGGGTTTACCAATTAAAAAGGGGAATGTGTAAGCTCCACTATGGTATAATTGACAAACAACTTTCACATCATCACGTGCTTTATGTATAGCTTCAGTAAATTCCGTTAATTTTGGAATATATTCATCACTTTTAATAGAAATCATGGGCGGAAAACCACTCGCGTAGAGATTTACAGAGCATCCTCCTATAATTAACATACCAGCACCACCCTTTGCTCTTTCAACATAAAAATCAATTAATCTTTTAGTTATAAAGCCTTTATCAGCAAGATTAAGATTTAATGCAGGCATTATGATGCGGTTGGAGATTGTCATATTTCTAATTTTAAAAGGTGTAAACAATTTAAAGAACTTCAATTCAAATCCTCAACATATTTTGGTTTTTTAATTAGAATAAAAATGTAATTTATTAAAATCTAATTAGACTAAAAAATAAGAAGCTACTTATTCTACGTTTTAGTAAAAAGATCAACTCTAAAGATGGCAAAATAAGCTAAACTGTTAGATTCAGTTTAAAACTACAAAAGAAATAATTTTTTTATCAACAGACAATTATAATATACAAAAATTAAATATATAAATGGAAAAAAAATGTCTGAAAATGCTGTGTTAATAGAAGAAAATGAAGAAAAAACTATCATAACTATAAAAATGAATCGCTTAGACAAAAAAAATGCTATGAATTATGATTTAATGGTTGGACTTCAAAAAGCTATAGATCAAGTTGAACGAACAAATGCTAGAGTTGTCATTATTACTGGAGGGGACGAATTTTTTAGCTCAGGTATAGATTTAAACTTTTTGACGGGCCAAGAAAGAGATCCTGAGGGCATTATTCCTGATCTACGAATACCGAGGAATTTTAGATATTTTGCAAATACTTGGATTCATCCAATTTTTACGAAAATTGAAAAGATGGAAAAACCAGTAATTGCAAAGATTAACGGTTATTGTTATGGAATGGCATTTGAATTAGCATTAGCTTGTGATTTCCGATTTTGTACCGAGTCCGCTGAATTCCATATGTTAGAATCAAAGATAGGCATGAACCCAGACGTGGGAGGTACAATTAGGCTAACAAGGCTTGTAGGTATTCAAAATGCCAAAGATATCATTTTAACTGGACGTAAGTTTGATGGTAACGAAGCTTATAGACTTGGGGTTGTCAATCGAGTAGTAAAAAACCATGACGAATTAGATTCAATTAATAAAATGTACACGGATGAACTAATTGATTCTGCTCCCTTAGCAGTTGGGTTAGCAAAAAAACTAATTGATGATTGCTATGGAAAGGACAC
>JBHLNW010000148.1:4642-6128 GCA_048941185.1 Promethearchaeota archaeon | reverse complement strand
CCTGGAAGATAATAATCGTATTTTTTTCTTAATAATTTAGTTTTTATAAATCTATCAAACATCCTCATCCTTTGGTATAATACCCAGATAAATTTATCAGATTTATAATACTTCTCTACTTCTTCGAATGTTAATGGCTCTATATTAAAATTACTTGCTTCTTCCTCTAGAAATTTATTAACTAATCTTATCAATGATGGAATTAACTCTGGCTTTTGCTCTTTAAAGAAATTTGCAACAAGATCTATTATCACTAACCTCCAATCATAATATCTGTCAATGAGATCTTGGAGAAATATTAATTTTAAAAGTCCTCTTATGAAACTTGGCATGCTTTTAGTTAATAATTCAATTTCCATAGCCTCGACTCCATTTTTACGGTAAAATGGGGGTACTGTATCAATATAAATTAATTGCGAATTCTCATCTACTTTAGGATTATTATGATTATAATTAAGTACTGCGAAATTTGATATTTGCCCATCTAGTCCAACATCATAAATCTTGTTTTCTTTATTAAAGTTCCAAACTTTTTTCATTTCTCTTAATGCTTTAAGTACTAAGATTTCAGTATCGTGTTTACCAACTTGATGAATAACTTTATTCCCTACTGATTCAGATGGAAGTTTTTCTTGTATAGTATAAAAAATGATTTTCCCTTCATCATTTTCAAACCAAACAATCTCAAGTGGTGGTGTTTTGATTTTTATTTCTTCATTTAAAAACCTATTATACTCCCAGAAAATATGTTCATGTTTTTTAGCTTGTTCAGAGTTCTCAAAAATGGGTAGCCTTTTGTACGCATAATTATGCTTATCATTAACAATTTCAAAGACTAAAGTAATTTCTCCATAACCAAGAACTTTTATAGGTACTTTTCCTCTTTCAGGATGAACTGTATCGATTGTCCGTTCTAATTCTTTTAATAGCTCAATATTTACATCCATATTACTTCAATTTAGAAAATAGGAATATTGATTAATCTTAATTTAATTTTAATGTTATTTAAAAGTATAAACTTTATTCTTTTTGATTTCTTTATAGAAATAAAATGAAGAGATATGGGGGGTATTGTGGATAAAAGGTTGGATTGGGAAAATTCAAAGATGATCGGGCAAAATAAAGAGCCTCCTCATAATACGCTTATCCCTTATCATGATATTAACTCAGCTTTAACAGGAAAATTTGAATCTTCTCAGTATTATGTCTCCCTTAATGGAAGATGGAAATTCAAATGGGTTAAGAAACCTTCCGAACGCCCTATAGATTTTTATCGAGAGGATTATGATGTGAGTAATTGGGAAGAAATAGTTGTTCCAAGCAACTGGCAGATGCAAGGTTACGGAATTCCAATTTATTCAGATAGTGAATATCCCTATAGTATAGAAAAGAAAAACATACCCAGCATTAATCATAATTATAATCCTGTTGGTTCTTATCGAACAGAATTTATTATTCCAAAAGATTGGAATAATAGAGAAATATT
>JBHLNW010000148.1:0-4542 GCA_048941185.1 Promethearchaeota archaeon | reverse complement strand
AATCGCCATGAGCATGATCCTGATCATGGAAGAGCAGTCCCCTTCTCAAGAATGGTTCAGGACATTAAAATACTTAAGCAGAATAACATAAATGCAGTTAGAACAAGTCACTATCCAAATCATCCGGTATGGTATGATTTATGCGATGAGTATGGAATTTACGTTATGGATGAAGCTAATGTAGAATCTCATGGTCTACGGAAGAAACTGCCTAAGAGCGATCCTAAATGGACTTATGCAGTGGTTGATAGAATGGAGCGTATGGTTGAAAGAGACAAAAATCATCCATGTATTTTTATGTGGTCTTTAGGGAATGAAGCAGGATTTGGAAAAAATTTCATTAAAATGAAAGAAGCAGCTCTTAAGATAGACCAAACAAGACCAATGCATTATGAAGGAGATTATAAAGTTAGAGTTTCTGATGTGTTTAGTACTATGTACACTACTACAAAAGTGCTAGAAAGATTTGCACAAAGTAAGAAAGGTTTGATGTATAGTATATTATACCCAATAAAACCAAAACATTCTAAAAATAAACCTCATATACTCTGTGAATATGCACATGCTATGGGAAATAGTTTGGGTAATTTTCAAGAATACATGGACATTTTTGAAAAATATAGACGTTGTACTGGAGGATTTATTTGGGATTTTGTTGACCAAGGATTAAGAAAATTGGCTGAAGATGGAAAAGAATTTTGGGCATATGGAGGTGATTATGGTGACAAACCAAATTCAGGTAATTTTTGTTGTAATGGTATAGTTTTACCCGATCGAACGCCTAATCCTTCTCTTTATGAAGTGAAAAAAGTTTATCAAAATCTAAAAGTTTATCCTATAGACTTAGTAAATGGTTTAGTTAAAATTCAAAATAAATATAATTTTTTACAAACAGATTTTCTAAAAATTAAATGGGAAATCACGGAAAATGGAATCAAAATTGAGGAAGGCTTTTTGTCATCTATAATGATTAAACCTACTCAGATAAAAGAGATCAAAATTCCATATACAAAACCACAATTGAAACCGAATAGTGAATATCATCTGACAATAAAATTTTTGTTATTAAATGATACTAAATGGGCTCAAAAGGAATATATAATTGCGTGGGATCAATTTGCAATTCCTTTCGAAGTTCCTGAAACTTCAATTCTTAATAATAAGGTAATACCAAGATTAGATTTGAAGAGCTCATCACAATCTTATGAAATAGTGGGAGAGAGTTTTAAAGTAATTATCAATAAGATAAATGGGAACCTTGAATCTTATGAATTTAATGGTAATAAGCTAATTTCTACTCCTTTGATTCCAAACTTTTGGAGGGCTCCAATTGATAATGATATTAATATTTTAAGACATGTTCCCGTTTTCAAAAAAAAAGTTTATAGATGGAAAGAATCTGCAAAAAATAGGAAATTAATACACATCACTGCTAAACAGCTTTCCCCAAATAAAACATGTATAAACGTAGTACTTAAGATTCCAAATGGAAAATCACCCCAAAAAATAGTATATATAATTTATAGTACAGGGGAATTATTAATTAAAAATACTTTCACACCAAAGAAGGATTTAATAAGGTTTGGTATGCAAATGTCGATTCCAAAAGAATTTAATAAAATGACATGGTTTGGAAGAGGCCCTCATGAAACTATGTTTGATAGAAAAACAGGTGCACCAATTGGGACATATTCTGGATTAGTTGAAGAACTTATTCATAATTACGTTAGACCGCAAGAAAATGGTAATAGAACTGATGTGAGATGGGTGACCTTTATGAATAAAAATGAATCAGGTATATTCGTTGCAGATATTGGGGGTACTTATCTTAATATCAGCGCATGGCCATATACAATGGAAGATTTAGAAGAAGCAAAGCATATTAATGAATTACCAAGACGAGAAAACATTACAATAAATATCGATTATAAGCAACAAGGAGTAGGGGGAGATCGAATAGGAATTTTAGATGTCCACGAGGAATATAAATTAAAAAAAAATCAAAAATTAAGTTATTGCTTTTTATTTAGACCATACACTAAAGAAATGGGAGATTTTAAATCATTTGATTTATCTCAATTTCTGAAAGATAATTTGACATATCTAAAGTAAAATTATTTAATTAACAAAAACAAAATAAAAAGTAGCTGAGATTATTAAACTTTAAAATTGGGAATATCAAATGGCTCGCCCTTTATGGTTTGTGAAATTATTGAAAAAAACCTTTCCAAATATTAAGTTTATTGCAAAACTGACAAATTTACCCATCTTAAATAAGCTTTTTGATCTTCTCCTCTTCAGAGGGGATGATATAATTTATCTACCTCAAGATAAAATTATTGAGATCAATAAGGACATGGGTGAATTTAATGAGTTAGCACTCCCATCTAGTGTACTGGAATATTTCGTTAATAAAGCGAAAAATCATTGGATTATGAATTTCTGCATTTGTAGATCAAGTATGAATTGTGAGGATTATCCGGCAGATTTAGGTTGCCTATTCCTTGGAGATGCTGTATTAAATATCAATCCACAATTAGGAAGATTAGTTAGTAAAGAGGAAGCATTAGATCATTTAAAAAAATGCCGGGAGGCCGGGTTAGTACATATGATTGGCAGAAATAGATTAGATGCTCAATGGCTTGGAGTTAAACCTGGGGAAAAACTTTTAAGCATTTGTAATTGTGATCCTTGTTGCTGTCTGTGGCGTGTATCTTCAATTTTAGCCCCCAATATTGGAGCAAAGATAAAAAGAATGCCAGGAGTAAAAATCCAAGTTAATGATAAATGTATTGGATGTGGAACGTGTGTAGAAGTATGTTTTGTCAATGCTATAAAAATATTAAACAAAAAAGCTTATGTTAACAAAGATTGTAGAGGTTGTGGTCGGTGTATTGATATATGCGCACAAAAAGCAATAGATATAATAGTTGAAAATGTGGATTATGTAAAAAAATCAATTGAAGAAATTGATAGAATAATAGATGTAGATTAACTCCTTAATGTTAAGTTGCCTTATCCCAAAAGAGATTTTTATGTTTTATATTATCTATTCTAGTTCTTTCTTTTAATGCTGACACAGCTTGCACTGTTTCTTTGATAGAGTGAAAAACGGGTATTCTTGCAAGTTCTAATGACTCTATTATCATACTATATTTCGGTACATAGGGAACAAAACATACCGTAGGCTTTTTTTTAAAGGCTACAATATTCGCAATTCTTCTTCCTATTTGGAATGATATATTTGGAGGATAAGGGAGTAAAAGCAATATAATACATTCAATTTTATCTAAATCTGACAAATATCGAATTATATTCTCAATATCCGTATCTAATACCGATCCTGTCAAATCAATAGGATTATTAAAAGATGCTATCTCTTTAGCAACCGGATTCATAAGTTCTTTCAAATGCCTTTTTTCTTGTTGTGAAAAACGTACTGCATTAAGCCCATACTTTTTTAACATATCACTTGCCAGTACAGCATGACCTCCAGAAACGGATACAATTGCTACGTTGCCATAAGTTATAACATTTTTTCCGAATGGATTCCTTTTATGTGATAATATGTCAAATACTTTCAAACAAGTTAATAATTCTCTTTCTGAATGTGGTTGAATTATATTATTTTGCCTTAAGGCATCGTAGATAATCCTAAAATCACCTGCTAAGCTTGCTGTATGTGATTGAGTGGCAACTTTTCCTTCTCTAGTTTTCCCTCCAAAAAACACTATCACAGTATCTTCTGATTCTTTCGCTAATTGTAAAAATTTTTTTGCTTTCCCATCCTTAAATCCCTCTAAATAAAAAGCTATATTTGTTGTTTCGGGATCTACGCGACTGAAATATTCTAATAACATAGATTCATCCACAACTGCACGATTACCAATAGATACTGCTGTTGATACGCCCACGTTTCTCTCATTAAACTTCACAAAGAATTGATCGACTAACACACCACCTGATTGACTAATTAATGCTACAGAGCCTTTTGGAGGTTTTGTAATGCGTTCTGTAGGTAAAAAGATAGTATCAACTAGAGGTGGAGCATATACTCCCAAGCAATTCGGTCCCAACACAGCAATCTCATTTTCTAATGCAATTTTCTCAAGTTTTTCTTGTCTTTTTTTACCTTTTCCACCAACTTCAGCAAAACCTCCTCCAATTATAACAGCAGCTGGTATATTTAAATCAACACAATCTTTAATATATCCCAAAGTATCATCTGGTCCAACTGCTATTACAAGAAGATCCGGGATTTCAGGTAATTTATCTAATTTTTCGTATAATTGAATTCCTTCAATTTCACCGCCATTAGGATAGATTCCATATACTTTTACATTCATTTCGAATTCATTTTTCAGTAACACTATTCTGCCAGGGCTTAGCGGATTTTTTTTGCTAATACCTACTACAGCCATTGAATTTGGCTTGAATAATTTATTTAATTCCATTTTAAACAGAAATCTTTATTGGGTTTTTTGAGATATATTTTTCTTATAGCATTTAATTATATTTATTCTTGTGTAAATTCAATCTTAG
>JBHLNW010000042.1:0-26718 GCA_048941185.1 Promethearchaeota archaeon | reverse complement strand
ATGGTAGAATTATTCAAAAAAGCAAATAAAACTGTTAAAATAGCAATGCCAGGGAAATATTTTAACATTTCAGACTCCTATATTTCTATAAATGTAGCTTTAGAAGATGCGGCAGCTCATTTAGGTTATAAAACAGAATTAAAGATGATCAATTTAGATGAAAAAACCAATGTTGAAGAACAGCTAAAAGATTGCCATGGAATTTTGCTTACTCCCGGATTTGGAGAAAGAGCAGTCGAAGGAATGATAAAATCCGCAGAATATGCTATGGAAGCGAAAATTCCATTTCTTGGCATATGTTTTGGAGCTCAGTTATTTTTTGTGGCTTTTTGTAGGAAATACCTCGGATTAAAAAAAGCTAATTCAACCGAGATTGACCCCAATACTCCATATCCAGTGATAGATATTTTAGAAAGTCAGAAATATGTAACTGAAATTGGAGGTACAATGAGATTAGGAGCTCAAAAAATAATAGTTGAGAAGAGTACACGGCTTTTTGAAGCATATAAACAAGAAGAAATATATGAACGATACCGACACAGATTTCACATTCAAGAGAGATTTATAACTGATGAGGCTAAAGAAAAGGGATTGCGTGTATCTAGCCGAGATGAAACAGGAAAAATTATTAATAGTATAGAATTAGAACGGAAAGATCATTGGATGGTGGGCACTCAATTTCATCCTGAATTTAAATCCCGTCCATATAATCCTTCTCCAATATATTTAGAATTTATAAAAGCTTGTGTAAGTCGAAAAAAATAGAATTTAATGTTTATTTTTTCTTATGATTCAATGTAGGTATCTATAAAAACTTCACTTTCTTCTAATAAACTAATAAAGAATTATTAGAATTAATTATATTATGCCTTTAAAAACACCAGAGGAATATTTAGAAAGTATAAAACGTCCAGTAAATTTATATTTGTTTGGCGAAAGAGTTGATGAATTTTGGAATCATCCTATCATCAAACCTTCCATTAATACGGTTATGAAAATTTATGAATTAGCCCAAATGGATGAATATAAAGATTTAATGACAGCAAAATCCCATCTAACTGGTGATATTATTAATCGGTTTACTCATATTCACCAATCTACTGAGGATCTTATCAAAAAAGTTAAAATGCAAAGATTATTAGGGCAGCATACTGCATGTTGCTTTCAAAGATGTGTTGGATTTGATGCTGCAAATGCATTATATAGTGTTAGTTATGAAATGGACAAAAAAAATGGTTCTAATTATCATGAACGATTCAAGAAATATTGGATTGAAGTTCAATCGCAAGATTTAATGGTCGATGGAGCCATGACTGATACAAAAGGTGACCGGAGTAAAAGACCGAAAGATCAACCAGATCCTGATGCATATCTGCACATAATTGATGAGAATGATGATGGTATCATAGTTAGAGGTGCAAAGATCCATCAAACAGGATTCCTTAACTCTCATAGAGTTATAGTTATGCCTACTCTCGCTCTACGACGTGGTGAGGAGGATTATGCTGTTAGTTTTGGTACTAATACTAATGAAAAAGGTATTACATTAATCTATGGAAGACAATCGTGTGATACCAGAAAAATGGAAGAAGATAAATTAGATATCGGTAATTTCAAATATGGTGGCCAAGAAATATTTGTAGTATTTGATAATGTATTTATTCCAAATGAGAATATCTTTATGAAGGGTGAAACTGAATTCTCAGGAGAGTTAGTTAATCGTTTTGCAGGGTTTCATAGACAATCTTATGGAGGGTGCAAAGTGGGTGTTGGAGATGTACTTATTGGAGCTACAGCTCTTATTTCGGAATATAACGGTACTGAAAGTGCATCTCATATACGAGATAAACTTGTTGAAATGACTCATCTGAATGAAACTTTATATAGCTGTGGGATAGCTTGTAGTTCATTAGGATTTCAAAGAGAAGCTGGGAATTATGAAATGGATATGTTATTAGCAAATGTGTGTAAACAAAACGTTACTAGATTCCCTTATGAAATTGGAAGACTTGCAGAAGACATTGCAGGGGGAATAATTTGTACTATGCCTTCTGAAGCAGATCTTAAATCGAAAGAAATTGGGTCGTTAATTGAAAAATATTTAACAACATGTGAAGGAATTTGTGCTGAAGATAGATATAAAGTATTAAGATTTATTGAAAATTTAACAATGGGTGTAGCTTCTGTTAGTTATAGAACAGAATCTATGCATGGAGCGGGTTCTCCTCAAGCGCAAAGGATTATGATCTCTCGACAAGCCAATTTAGAAGATAAGAAGAAATTAGTAAAAAAAATACTTGAAATTAAGTGAAGATTAAACAAAATTTTACTCTATTTTCATTATTAAAAGAGTTTAATTAAAATTATATATAGTTTTTAAAACAACATTTAATAGGTGAGAATAGTGGTTAAATTCAAAAGAGGTCATCTTTATTATCCTGAAATCCCTATTCATAAAATTTTAGAAGATACAACTAAAAGATTTCCAGACAGACCAGCTTTTTTATATCCCAAAGAGATGACTTTTAAACAATTTAAGCAAAAGGTAGATATATTCGCTACTATATTAAAAAATATGGGGGTTAGGAAGGGAGACCGAGTTGCTTTATATAGCCCGAATTCAATCCCTTGGGAAATTTCTTTCTTTGGATTAGAAAAAGCTGGTGCAATTCTTGTACCAATGAACCCGCAATTCAAAAAGAATGAAGTAAAATACGAAGCAAATGATTCTGGAGTAGAAACAATAATAGTTTCCCAACCTGAATATCCAAATGTAGCAGCAGTTAAGGATAAAACAAGTATTAAAAATATTATAGTACTGCCATCAGATGAAACAGCAAGTATACCAAATGGAACTTTAAATTGGTCAGACATAATGGAAAAAACAAAGCCAAATCCCCCAGAATACGAATTCAATGTAAAAAAAGATCTTGCAGCCTTAGTATATACGAGTGGCACAACTGGCTTACCAAAAGGGACTATGCTTACTCATTATAATATAGTATCAAATATAGTTCAAATATCTCAAACTTTTGAGTTAAGTGAATTGGATATTGCTATAATGGTGCTCCCTCTTTACCATATTTATGGTTTAAATGTTGGAATGAACCAAGCAGTCTTATTAGGTGCAGCACAGGTTGTTATGCCTCGTTTTAATGTAAAAGAATTTTGTGAACTCCTTGAAAAATATCAAGTCACTTATAGTCTTTGTGTACCTCCAATATTTCTTGATGTGGTGAGGCATCTAGAAGATCCAGATATAAAAGGATATAATTGGGAGAATTTAAAAATCTTTAACAATGGTGCTGCGCCAATCCCTCTTGAACTTCTTGAAAGATTTGATAAACTCGCAAAACAGAAATGTAATGCCAAAGAAGCAACTATCCAACATGGTTGGGGCTTAACCGAGGCTTCTCCAGTAGTAGCTGTGAATCCAATGTATCGTCGCAAAATGGAGTCTCAAGGTACTTTACTTTCAGATACATTTCATAAAATAATTGACTTAGAGACAGGTTTAGAATTACCTGAACGTGGTCAAGTTGGTGAGTTGGTTATTAAGGGACCTCAAGTAATGAAAGGATATTGGAATAGACCTGAAGCCACAAAAGATGCATTTTGGATTGACCCAAAAACAGGTGAAAAATGGTTGAGAACTGGCGACATGGCATATATAGATGAAGATGAGTATGAGCATCTAATGGATCGAATCAAAGAAATGATAAAATATAAAGGCTGGAGCATTGCACCTGCTGAGCTTGAGGACTTACTTTTTAAAAATCCTCATGTATTTGATGCGGCTGTTATAGGTAAACCGTCTACTGAACTAGATGTTGGTCAAATCCCTAAGGCTTTTATTATATTAAAACCTGAATCTAAAGATAAAGTAAATGAGCAAGATATTATGAATTGGGTTGCTGAAAGAATTTCTGCTTACAAGAAAATCCGTGAAGTTGAGTTTGTTGATGAAGTTCCAAAATCAGGTTCGGGGAAAATATTACGTCGAAAGTTAGTTGAACAAGAAAAAAATAGACTTGGAATAAAATAAAATTACTCTTAATTTAGATTAACCTATCTTAAATTTTTTTTACAAAATATTTGTATTTTCAATTTCGATTAAAAATTTGATATGATTCATAAAATCCTCATTTGAACAGAGAGAAAGTAGTTCTTTTTTTGCCATTTCTGCGGAGTCATTCTTCTCTCTAAAATCAAAAGGAGAAATAATTCCCGAGGAGCTTTTCTTTTTTAATTCTTCAACAATTTTATCAATTTCTTGAGAGAAATCATTTAAATTTTCCAAGTAATCACATAATGCTGCGGGAAGGTTGGGATGTATTTTTTTTAGAGAATCTGAATACTTCAAAAGAGTCTTAGAGAAATCTAATCGGGAATTAAGAATTTCGCCAACTTTTTCTGTTTCCTTGAGGAGTTTAAACATTATATCATAAAATTTAATCTCACTTTTATCCCTATTAAGAAATTTAGTTAAATTCCTAATCTTATCTGTTGTATCCCACTCTTGCATTCCTTCATATTCTTTAATTTTTTCTTCAGCTTCTTTGATTTCTAAATTGAGTTGTTCAAATTTCCAGTCACTTAGATACATATCTAGTTTCATAATCTTTTTTTGATATTCTTGTTCATCAAGTATAGTACGAGATATATCAAATATTTCTGGTAGGCAGTCATACAAGTACCCTAATATTGACATATATAAAGTATGTTCAGTATTCGCTATAGGTTTTTCAAAAAATTCAATAGTTTCGAGATTTTCACTAAGCTCAACTAGAGATTTAAAGAATTTTCTAATTGTTAACATATTTTTTTGAGCATCTAATGCTATTGAATACATTTCTTCAAAATACTTTTTATAGAATCTTCTTACTAAATCAAGTTCAGTTAAAAAACTATTAACAAGTTGTATTAATTCGGCTGAAACACCAGGTTTCTTATAATCTACACCAATATCCTTTAATTTTTCCTCTTCTCTAACCGTAATCATTTTAACAATGAATTCTGGAAAGTCTTTCATAACTATATCATATGTTTTAATGAAATATCTTTTTTTAGTCAATATTGGTATAATTGTATTTATGGTCATCGTTCTCTTTTGAATGGCTTTTAAATCTTCTTCTAAAATTCTGTTAATATGCTCATCTATTTTCTTTTTATTTTCTACATTTGACACTCTTCTATCTTTTAATAATTGGTTAAGCCGGATTCCTCGGATCTGCGCATTTCTTCCACCAAAAACCTCTACAAATATCCCTCCAAGGATTCTAAGCGCTAGAGCTCCTGCTAATATTTTATCTTTTTCGTCATCAATTAAAATTTGATTTGTTAACATATTCATTAATCTAAACATGAAAGTTTTTTCTTTTTCTCTTGGTAATTCGGCTATTTTTGCTTGGAATTTCTCAAGAATTTGCTCCATTGGATATTTATTCTCCCATAATAAGTCTAATATTCGATCTCCTTCAGATTTTGGAAGAATATCTAAATAGCGAGGGATTATTTCAATTAAAGCTTTTGCCCAATTTGAATGTTCAATAGCTAAAGGAATTTCTTCATGATAATCTGATAATAGCTCATGAATCAATCCTCCTTGTTCTAGAACTTTTGGACCACTATATCTGCCTAACGTATGTACTAGAATCTCATCAAAAGTGGGTTCCAATGAAAAAGGCATGCGGACTTCTATCTTTTTTAAAAATTCTAGATATAAATCGAATAAACTACGAACTTTGTGATTTGATCTATTGATAATGAATTGATTAACTTCCGCTTTATTTAAATCTCCAATTTCTACTAAAGAATTAGCAAACATGATTGCTCCATTAAATATTAATTCAACTTTTTCAGGTTCGTGATAGGAGGCTGTTTCTGAATATTTGAACAAATATTTTGCTAAATCTGAACCAAGATACTCTTTATGTTGCTCCGGAATTTGGCTTATTGCATTTAATAAATCCTCCATAAGCATTTGAATCATATCTTGCCCAAGAATAAATGAATATTTTTTTTCTGCTCTCTTTAAGAAAGCTTCTACATCAGAAAATTGAACTCGCTCTTTTTCTTCTCCAAATAAATGAGTTAAGATATTCTCAAGTTCATTACATGTTTCTATTATATTACCTTTTTTAACATCGTCTAAGAATACTTTAAATAAATCAACTAAAGAATGTACTTCATTATTACTCCTTTTTCTTATTTCTTGGCTTATTTGATCCCATGATTTTCCATCTAAATCTGTTATAGCATTGGAATATAATAAAATGCTTGCCAAAATACTATCTAATATCTCTATAGAAAAACTATCAATATTGTTGGATAATTTGAATAAATACTTTGAAATTTCAGAACTCATTTGCTCTCGATGTAATTCATCAATTAACTCAAATGAATTCTTCAGTTTCTCTAAATAAGCTTGAAATTTTTCTTCTCCTAACCTTTCTGAAAAATTCTTTTCTGCTCGTTTGAGAAATAATTCAACATCATTCATCTGAGTGACTTCCACTTTCCCACCAACCATAAATATCATTAAATCTTCGAATGATTCCAAGTTTTCTATAGATTCGCCCTTTTTCGCTCTTTCGACAAAAGCATTTAATAAATCTGCAAGGGTTCGCATTGCGTTATCACTTCTACTTATTAACATCTTATTTACTTGATTTGTATCCTTATTTACCAGATCTTTTAATAATTTTGCAAAAATAAGAAAAGAATTCAAGACCGCTTCAGTAATGGCAGGAGAAACATCCTCAATCTCTTGTGAGTAATTAAATAGAAATCTAGGTATTTCTGACCCAATAACGCGTCTAAATTTAGAGGGAATTTCATTCGTGGCTTTTTTAATATCATTCAAAATTGAAATTGTCTTACTTTCACCCAATTTTTCTTTAAAAGAACCTTCAGCTCGTTTTAAAAATACTTCCATAATTATATCACATTCAAATAACTGAAAACGCTAGAATAGTAATATTTAGTTAAATTAAATACATTAATTCAATCAGATAATTAAATAACCTAAATGATCAATTTAAATTTATGTTTAAGAATAATTGGACTTTAATTTTAAAGCATTGATTTCAAAATCCTTATAAATCATCTAGAAGAGATTTTTCTATTAAATTAAATTTGTGAATATTGAAAAAAAGAATTATTAACTACTATTACAATTCAAAATTATTAAATTAAAGATTATAAGAAAGCTTGATACTCAGATCATCAGAGATATTTATCCAACTATTTTAGTATTGATTTTTTTGAGATATTAGCACATTTAAAAGAAGATAAGGTAATAATAAAATTAGAGTCTGCTGAATAATACTGTTAAAGAATTATTAGATAGGATAATGAAAGAAGCAGAAGAGGTATTCAAAAGTTAGGAAGTATTTCTAAATAATTTATTTTTTTTAATCGTACTATCGATTTTACTTTATTAAGACAAAGAATAAAACAATAATTTCATTTCATTTTTCATTAGATTATAAATAACAATATTCAAAAATACAACATTTGAAGATAAAAAATGAGCAATAAAACAGAATATGAAAAAGCTCTTAATATATTATTTAAAACTGGGGGATTTTCTTATCCCTTTTCTGATACAGTGTATGAAATATTAAAGTATACTATCAAAGATGAAAATTTAGACCTTATAATGGCTTTTGAGAATAATATCTCCCAAACAATGGAACAGTTAAAAGAGAGTAGTGGATTATCTGAAGAAGAAATATTGAAAAAAGTAGATGCTTTAGCAAAAACAGGCGTAATATTTAACCAACCTAATCGTTATGGGGTGATGGTATATCGAATATTACCAATGCACAGGCAATTTGAATATATTTTCATGAAAAACCTTGAAAAAACAGAGGAAAATTATAAGATCGCACAATTATTCCATAAGCTTAATGAAGCACAAAGTGTTGTTATCCAATCTGATTATGATAAAATAAGTTTAGAGTTAGAACGAATGCCTCCCTTAGATCGTACAGTCCCGATATTAGAAAATTTAGAAACAGGTGAAGAAATTAACATTATCGTGGAAGAAGAACTACAAATCCCAACAGAACAAATATTACCGACTCAAAAAATTAGAGAGTTGATTGAAAAGTACGATGATATTGCTGTAGGACATTGCTATTGTCGTCAGCATCAAGAATTTTTAAATAATCCTTGTAAGCAGATCGAACTTACACCAAGTTGTATGACATTAGGTAAATCTGCAAGGCATACTTCTAATCATGGTTTCTCTAAACTGGTATCTAAGGAAGAAGCGTTGAAAATTCTAAAAAAGTGTGAAGACGCGGGGTTGGTCCATAAAGCGTATCATCTATACGGTGATATAGGCAAGGAAGAAGTAGCCATTTGTAATTGCTGTAAATGTTGTTGTTTAAATGCAAGAGATTGTTTGATTTATCCTGTAGTTAATGCGACTAATTACTTGTCTTACATTGATGAAGATTTATGTATAGGATGTGGTACATGTGTAGATATTTGCTATAACAAAGCTATTGAATTAAATGATGACAATAAAGCAGAAAGAATAGAACAATACTGTGTTGGATGTGGTGTTTGTGCTTATCATTGTCCTGAAAATGCTATTTCTATGATTGAAGGTCCGAGACTAGTTAGGATGATTCCTCCAAGAAAAATATAAAAATGTAATTTGATTTTTTTTCCATAAATTTATTCAACTATAGCATAAGCATTTCCAAGAACCACAGTTCTATCTGTTTTTACTTGAATAAGATAACGTCCGTTATCTTTCCAACCCTCTGTAGTTAAAGTTTCTCCTGGATATACTTCACTTGTAAATCGTGCTTTAAATTCTTTAAGACGTGCAATTTCTCCATTACACGCACCATAAATTATAGCACGGGTTGCAAAACCATATGTACAAAGACCATGGAGAATTGGACCCTTAAATCGCCCACTCCTACTAGCAAATTCAGGATCTATATGTAAAGGGTTTAAATCACCATTAAGTCTATATAAAGCAGCCTGATTCTCAGTAGTTTTATAGGAGATACTAAAATCAGGTTCTACACCTTCAGGCGGATTTAATGATTCGGTTTTAGGACCAGGATCCCCTCCAAAACCTCCACCTTTAAGGTAAAAAAATACCCATTTAGTATCAAAAACAGGTTCGCCTCCTGTCTTGTGCCCCAAAACTTTCATATGAATGACAGCAGCCTTTCCTTTATCAAAAATATTCTCAACTTCTGCTTGGCAAATTATATCATCTGATGATAAAAAAGATCTATAAAGCTTAATTGATTGTTCCCCATGAACAAAATGAGAAAAATCTATTGTACCCAACCTATTTAGCTGAAGAGCTGCTCCACTAACTATACAAGCATAACTTGGGAAAACTGATAATCCTCCAGAATACCCCTCATATAAAAACTGTAACTCATCAACCTGAGCCCCAATACCTAGAGCATAAAGTACTACATCTTTCCAATTATATTTAAAAGGTACCTCAGGAAACTTTTTTCCTATAACATCAAGATTTAATCCTGACAATATTTTGTTCACCTTTAACAAAATAATTCATTTATTTTTCTTATAAAATATCAATCTTTTATTTTAAATAAATCCGCTTCTCTTTAAACTATCAACAAAAAACTCCATTTGTCTTTCTAAAAATTCAATATTACCATATTTAATAATCTTAGATTTGGGTGTGAATTTTTCATGAAACTTGAGAGCTAAGTAATTAAATGAAGGATTTTCTTTATACCACTTAATAATTGAATCTTTTGTGGCAAAATGTAATTCTTCCATACTGTTTATTATTTGATCGAAATCATCATCTGTCCAGACTCCATAATGTGCTAATGAGATTGAATTCAATTCATTTCTCATATTCCTAAGTCTTTGAAAAGTCTTTAATAATTCAGATTCATGAAAATCTGGTGGCATAAAAGTAGGTTGGAAATAATAAATACTGGATTTATCGATAATTGCATCGCCCGTGAATATATTCCTATTTTTTTTATCAAATAGAGCAATACAATCCATCGTATGACCAAAAAAATTCAGGACTTTTAACTCCAAACCATTTAAATCAATAATTTCATTATCTTTTAAAGGTATAACATCTTTAATTGGATCCATTTTTGCTGCAAATACTTCATTCATGTAATGTGGATTTTCTAAGTTCTTTATTGCGCTTTCAGATCCTAAAACTTCAATTTTTGAGTCTTTCATTAATTTCTGTAATTTATGGACCCCCGCTACATGATCAAAATGTGAATGCGTAAGGAAGATCTTATGTATTGGATAAATATTAAACTCTTTCAACTTTTCAATAATTTTAGGTATTGCTGCTTTTTCAGAAGTATCTATCATCATTCGAATGCCACTATTTTCAATAATATAAATTGATAAACTTCCTTTAGTTCCAAATAAATTTCCATCAATCAACCAAGTATTCTCGTTAAATTTTCCTTCTTTATTTATAAAGACCATTAAAATTCCCTATTCTTAGATTTACCAGAATTAATTTGTAAAATGAAAAATATAAAAAAAATTTAATATGAAGTTGATTTTAAGCATCTAAGTTTTCAATAACAGTTGCTAATCCTTGTCCGCCACCAACACAGGCATTTGCTACACCATATCTTGCTTTCTTATCTTTCAAAATTCTTGCAAGTGTTCCGGTAAGTCGAATCATTGTTGACCCTAATGGATGACCAATTGCTGTTGATCCCCCCATAATGTTAACCTTTTCTTCTGCAATATTGAATTTATCCATACAATTCAAAGCAACTATGCAAAAAGCCTCATTTATTTCCCAATAATCGATCTCTTCTGCAGATAAACCTGCCTGATCCAAAGCTTTACGCGTAGCTGGAACGGGTCCTCTTCCCATTACTCTTGGATCTACTCCTGCCCAACCAATTGAGATTATACGTGCCATTGGTTCTAATCCTCTTCTTGTTGCCTCTTCTGCATCCATTAGAACTGCTGCTGTAGCTCCTGCATTTAAAGGTGAGGAATTTCCAGCAGTTATTACACCTTCTTCAGTTCCTTCTCTTTCAATATATCCCTGCTTACCTCCATTTTTTTCGAAATAAAATGGAATTGATATTCTACGTAGTCCTGCAACTCCTTCTAAAGTGGATTTTCTAGCTGCCATATCCCTATCAACCATCATAGACTCATTGACATTCCCCTCAACGTGCCCTTCAATCGGTATAATTTCACCTTTAAACCATCCCGCTTCGTGGTTTTTAACAGTTAAATTATGACTCCTTACACCAAATTTGTCCATATCTTCCTTTGTAAATCGTGGTACTTCTTCTTCATATAATCTCTGGGCAGTTTGTAACATATTTGTTGAATTCATTATATCAATATCTGGAGAATAAAACTTACTTTTGTCATTTGTAAATCGCTCCCATTCGGGTGCAATCCCGATTCTCCGGACTCGAGTCATATGTTCAAACCCAGTTGCTAGTGCACATTTAGTATTTCCTGTCATAATTTCCATTGTTAATACATGCATTCCAGCGCCAGCAGAAGCACATTGTTTATCTATAAAGAATGAAGAAACTTTGTTTGGGAATCCTGTTAAATAGAGAGGAATTTTTCCTCCATAAGTCCAATTTTCTAATACACCTGAAGCTACTCCTATAGAAATTTCTTCAATATCTTTTTGAGTAATTCCCTTATCCATTAATTTTCCATCGAAAAAATTCATTAATAATCGAGCAAGTAACTCATCGCCTCTGATCTCCCCAAAGACATCTCGCTCCGGTTGTTCTGGTCTGGAACGAGAAAATGCTGTTCGAGCATAATCAATTAACCAAACTTCTTTTAAGTTCAAATTATTATCACTGCTACTTTATAATATTTTTGTGTTAAAAACCTTTAATTCTTTTAAAATTTATTGAGTTACTAAATTAAAATAGAAAAAAAAAAAAATAATATTATTATTTTCCCTGAAACTTTGGAGTCCTTTTTTCAAGAAACGCTGAAACTCCTTCAGAGACATCCTTACTTCGTGAATTTATCGCATAGCCCATCTGCTCAAATTGTAAACCAATATTTAGTGGTGCTTGAGTCCCATAGTCTATACTTTTTTTAATCAAAAATAAACTATTTGTGGCAGCTTTTCCTAACCAGGATGCTCGTTCATGAACGAAATCTTCAAATTTATCATCATCAACTACAAACGATATAACTCCCCACTGGAACATATCTTCAGCAGTGTAATGTTCACCAAAAAACATCATTCTTTTTACTCTCATTTTACCAAGATTTCTTATCAATCTTTGAGTACCCCCATTAGCAGGAAAAATGCCACGTTGGATTTCAGGAAAACCAAAAGCTGATCTTTTAGAAGCAATAGATATATCACATACTAACACTAATTCAAATCCCCCACCTAAAGCATATCCATCAATAGCGGCTATTAAGGGTTTTGGAAATGCCTCAATTAAGTTATAATATTTATGTCGTATATACATTGCATGACTTTGATGCCTTAAATTTTCTGGATCAAGATTAGAACTGCCTCTAGAGGCTAAATCAGCTCCTGCAGAGAAAGCTGGTTTTTTAGTGAATTCCTTTGTTCCTCGTATAACAACGCATCGGATGTTTTGATCCACTTCCATAGACTCTAAAGCTTCAGCTATTTCTCGCAATGTTTGATTTTGAAGTGCATTCAATTTATCAGGACGGTTAATTGAAATTACAGCATAATTTCCTTCTTCTACTTTTTTAATTTGAATATGTTCAAACATTCTTTAATCCTCTTTTCTGAATAATACTCTTTTTAATAGTTAATAGTTTTAAATTCTTCTTTAAATATTAATTAAATGAATGACTGTTTAAGAATTGCAGTGAAAATCTGTTTTTTAATTTGATCAAGATTATAATTTAAGTTTTAAAATAATTGAAGGTTCTATTTTATCATAGAATTGAAAGCCCTCAGCATCAACCCCTCCACCGTATTTTTTTTTTAAATCCTCCAAAAGACCTGCATCAAGAGCATACATTGGACAAGCTTCAACGCATATTATTTGTTGACCTTGATCCAAACGTTCTATACAAAAATTACATTTTTGCATCTTGGCATTTTCTTCTGGACCAAATTGGGGAATATCATAAGGACAGGCTTTAAAACATTTAGAACCGCATTGCTTTTTACCAATACAAATTTGGTCATCTACAATAACAATTCCATCTTTCTTTCTTTTAATGATAGCATTTACAGGACAAGCTTTAATGCATGATGGTTCCTTACAATGATAACAGGAGTAAGAAAAATATGCAAGGAAGAGTTTTGGGAATTTTCCTTCCTCTACTTTTTTAATTTTTCTCCAAGAAATTAGTCCCGCAGCAATATTGTTCCAATCTTTGCAAGCTACAGAACAAGTGTAACAACCCGTACATCTTGTTTGGTCAAAATAAAAACCCATTTGCGTAATAATTCTCCCTCCTATTAAATTTTTGAAGATAGTTCAACTTCAACTAAATTACTATTCATGGGAAACGCTCCTCCTGGAGAATAATCGTCTTTGGTTAAAACATTTGCACAACCACCTAAATCAACACCCTCTTTATTAGGATTATACCAAGCTCCTTGATAAACACAAATTACTCCAGGCATTATTCTTTCTGTGACCTTTACGGGAATTCTAATTCTCCCACGGTCGTTATAAACGTCTACTAAATCTCCATCATTTATTTTCCTTTTGGATGAATCAATGGGATTAATCCATACCGCGTGTGGTTCTATCTCCTCCAACCAAGGAATATTGTGTAATGTAGAATGCGTTCTTCTTTTATTATGAGGAGTAATTAATTGTAAAGGGTACTTTTTAGCCTTTGGAGAGTCATAATGTTCATCATGACTGAGATACATAGGAATAGCAGGCATTAATGGATTGTTTTTTTCTGCAATATGCTCACAATAAATTTCAATTTTCCCTGATAATGTAGGAAAAGGATTATTATTGGGATCCTTAATTTGTTCTTTAAAAGCAACAAAATTCTCTTCTACCTTAACCTTAAAATACCCATCCTTTCTAAATTTATTATAATTTTTAATCTCCTTGCGAGGTGCTGTTAATAATCTTAAAATTTGATCCTCTGGTAAGTATAAAATACTTTCAGTAATGCCTAATTTTCTAGAAAGCTCTCTACATATTTCTAGATCAGATTTTGATTCGTACAGAGAGTCAATAGCTTTATTTAAATAGATATAATAAGGTGCTCCAAGCCAAGGTACAGCAACATCATTTCTTTCCATAAAAGTGTTTACTGGTAAAACAATATCTGCTAACTGAGCGGTTGGAGTCATGAATTGTTCGAATACTACTATAAATTCAAGAGATTTTAACGCTTTTATACCTTTATTAACATTACTAAACTGGTTTAAGCGATTTGTTCCGGCGATATATGCCATTTTAATATCAGCAGGATATCCTCCTTTACGACCCCGTAGAATAGCATTATAATAATCATTATAGTGAATTCGAGTATTTGCAGGGTTGGTTCCTCCCTTTAATTTATATAAACTATCTTCACGGGGTTCAGCATTATGATCAATGGGATTATCTTGAGGTCTTAATTTTTTAGATTTATTAACATCTTTGGCAATTGGTCCTACTTTTTTTTTGCCGCCTGTTATAATTCTCTCACGACTATAATATGCTCTCATAAACCCAGAAGCATATCCTCCATTTATACCAATATTGCCTGTAATAGCACATAATACATTTGCAGCTCTTGAATATTGCTCACCAAACATAGTTCTAGCTGGTCCCCATCCAGCGATAAGAGCTCCAGGTTTTTTTGTTGCATATTCTCGCGCGAGATTTGAAATTCTTCTTGCTGGTACTTTTGTAATTTTCTCAGCCCATTCTGGTGTCTTAGGGTTTTTATCTTCAATACCCAATACATAACTTTTGTATTTATCAAAACCAACAGTATATTTATCGATAAAGTCTTGATCGTGTAAATTTTCAGTAATAATGACATAAGTCATAGCAATAAGCATAGCAGTATCAGTCCCAGGACGAATTGGAATCCATTCTTCAGCTAAAACAGCTGCTGAGTCTGTAAATATGGGATCAATAGCTATAATTTTTATTCCCTTTTCTCGTGCTTTAGCTAATATCAAAGCTGTACCAGGATCCCAAATTGTATTTGCTGGATTCCAGCCCCACATTATAATAAGTTTAGAATTAAGTAAATCTTCTCGTGCATTACCAGTCATAATTGTACCATAAGTTGCCATAGACGCAAAGAGAGCTCCTTCATAAGAAGGTGCTCCCCACATTCTAGTATACCCTCCAATTTGATGAAGCATTAAAGCATGTGGTACAATTCCATGAAGCATTCCTTGATTGCCACCGCCAGGAACTAGCAAAATCGCAGAATTGCCAAATTTTTTTTTAATCTCTTGAATTTTAGAAGCAACCTCATTTATTGCCTCATCCCAAGATATTCTTTCAAATATACCCTCTCCACGTTCTCCAATACGACGTAGAGGATACATAAGTCTTTCATCAGAATAAACTCTTTGTCTATATGCCCTTCCCCGTAAGCAAGCTCTTAACTGTGGGTCATCTCCATTATCAGTTTCCAATTTTACAATTCTTCCATTTTCGATATGGGCTCTTAAAACACAGCGGCCACCACAATCATGGCAACAACCAGTTTTAATTATCTGAATTTCATTCTCTTTTGTTTCGATATTAAAATCAACTATGTATTTTATTTTAAATTAAATATTAAGTAGAAAAATAAACGGTGTTTAAATATTTTTTATGAAATGTATTATTGAAAGGTTGATCACTATTTTATCTGATAATAAAGAGAGAAATTAGGAAAGAATGCAGATTATGAATAACATTAACACGGTCTTATTGTGATTCTCTTTTCATTTCTCTCTTATTTACGAGATCTACAATTTTAATAGTAAAAGTGTCTATTTACTTTAACTTAATTTTAACTGTATATTTCTTCTAAACCTAAAGATAAAAGCTTTATTAATGTATAATGTATATTTATAAATTAAATTTACATACTTAATTAATGATGATCTAAATGGTAAATGTTAAGAACATTGTATTGCTTGGTTTTGGCGATATGGGTAAAGGAATTGCCCAAGTTTGCTTAATGGCAGGTTATAATGTCACAGCTGTTGATTTAAATGATGAAATAATTGGAAAAGGCGTGGATTATATAAAAACTGGATTAAATAGACTAGAATCTAAAGGTTTGTTGCCTGAAGGTTCAATGGCAACAGATTATTTGGCAAAATTAAAAACATCTAAAAATGTCAATGAAGCTGTTAAGGATGCAGATTTAGTAATTGAAGCTGTTGTAGAAATATTAGATGTAAAGCAAGAAATTTGTAAGAATGTTATTAGTAACTCACCTGATCATTGTATTTTTGCTTCGAACACATCTTCAATAAGTATATCTGAGATTGCCGAGAAATGTAATAAGCCTGAAAATGTAATAGGAATGCACTTCTTCAATCCAGCTCCTTTAATGCGCCTTATTGAAGTTATTAAAGGTAATAAAAGTTCTGATGAATCTATAGATATAGGAGTTAAAGTTGCGAAATCCTTACCATGCTTAAGAGGAAAAAGATATGTTGCTCGTGTATTGAAAGATAAGCCAGGTTTTATCGTTAATCGTGTACTTGCTCCCCGTAATATCTATTCTAATTACATCATTGATTTAGCATATGAGAATAATATTCCTTGGGAACAAGTAGACGCAGATTTAACTGTACCAAATACTCCAATGTCTGCATTAACATTGTCAGATTTTACTGGACGTGATATAGCTTATGATGCAGGACTTTATTATAGTGAAAAGCTTTCACCAGATTTTAGACCAGGGAAGGTTTTAACTATGCAAAAAGAAAAGGGGACTCTAGGTAAAAAAACGGGACAAGGGTTTTATGATTGGTCAAAAGGTAGACCTCAACCTGACCTCTCTAAAAAAGCGGGACTTGTTGATCGTGAGATTTTTAATGCAATCAATGCTAATGAAGGATGTAGAATCTTAGAGGAAGGGGTTGTATCGAGCTGGAAGGTAATTGATGATGCTATTTTAGCAGGTATGAATTTTCAAGGACCAATGGAAAATGCTACTAAAAATTATGAACGATTAGCCAAACTTTTGGAGGAAACTGCTGAAAAATTAGGTAAACCTTATTTAAAGCCCTGTGAATTATTTAAATCTGGTAAATTTGTTGATATGGTATAATGTAAATTTTAACCATTTATTTTTAATTAGAAATGATAATAAAAATACAAAGGAATGAGTAAAATGATAGAAACTAATATAACTAAAATGTTTGGGATAAAATATCCGATATTTAATGCACCTATGGGACCCTTTTTTACACGTGATTTAGCTCTTGCAGTATGTGAAGCTGGAGGTTTAGGCGTGCTCTCAAATGTTAATATAGTAGGAACAGATCCCGTTAAGGAACATATATCAAGCTTAGAATATATGATTGAACACACAGATAAACCATTTGGTCTTAATATACTAACTTCTCGCAATAATCGAGGTGTCCGAGAAATGGTTAGGAAATTACCTAAGATTGTTATGGAAAATCCAAAAATGAGGGAGCAATGTGTATATTGGCTAACTTCTGCAGGATCCTCAAAAATACTACCTGCTTCCAAATCATTCCAAGAATTAAGGGAAAATTCGGAAGTTAAGCACTTTCATGTAGCACCTGCTGTATGGCTTGCGCAGAAATGTGTAGATGTTGGTGTAGATGGGTTAGTAGTCACTGGTACTGAAGGAGGAGGGCATCAATCCTATGAAAGAGTCACAACCCTCGTATTGCTGCAGCAAATTAATAAACACTTTCCCAATTTACCAAAAATAGCATGTGGAGGCTTTGCTACAGGAGAGGCATTAGCAGCGGCACTATCATTGGGTGCAGGAGCAATAGCTATGGGTTCTCGATTTATTGCTTCAAAACAAAGCGAATTTCACGAAAAGTATAAAGCATTAATTCCACCGGGGAAACCACAAGATACAGGACTTTTCACTGGAGCATTTGGACCAATTCGTCTATTCAAAAACCAGTATGCTTTAGCACATCCAGCTCCCAGTTCTAAAGAAGAAATGATAGCTTATGAACAATCTATAACTCCTGAACAAAGAGTGCATGATTTAGGAGCTTATGATAGGGTTTATAACGGAGATATTGAAACTGGAGCTGTATTATTGGGTCAATCAATCGGTATTATTGATAGCATTGATGATGTCACCGATATTATTGAGAGAATAATAAGGGAAGCAGAAACAATAATTCGAAATAATTATTCAATGTTAAAATAACAAATGAATATATTAATATTATACAGACAATGTTAGGATTTGAAGGAGAAATTAGATAAAAACAAATATTCCTGTGAAATCCATAGGAGAAAATGAAAAAATGATAAGAAATTTTCCAATATAATCTTTTTCAAATAAATTTTTTTTAAATATTTAATTATATTGAATGAACGTTCAGTCTTTTAATAGACTTATTATATTTAAATCCCGTAACTTAATAATTACCTATTTCTTAATTTAATATGTATTTGAACCTTCAATAATTAAATTTCATTATTTATAATTGCTAATTAAAATCGATTTAAGATGAGTGAAAAAGTAAATAAAAATAAAACCCGAAATCGTTCCCCAGAAAAAAAAGCAGCTCAGTTTGAACGAATTTTAAGAGCGGGAAAGGACTTGTTTTTAGAAAAGGGTAGAGATGGTTTTAGTTTGCGAGGATTGGCAAAAATTCTTGGTATGAACCAAAATAATTTATATAATTATGTTGACAGTAAGAGAGAATTATGGATTGCTATTCGAAGTAAATTCTTTAGTCAATATAGAAATGAGAATATCAAAATTATTAAAAATCATAAATCTTCAACCACAAATCTTTTAAGGAAGATATTCGAAAATTTTTTAGATTTTGCTGAGCGGGATCATGGGGCTTTTAGCATGATGCATCTTATTGAGGCGCCATCTTCTGATAAAATGGGTCCATTCGAAAAGGAGTATCGCAAATTTAATTTTTTGAAAGGAACTGCGAATGTTATCCAACAGGGAATAAATAATGGAGAGATTGAAGAATCTAATGCAGGATTACTGTCTTTTTATACTTACAGTCTAATTTTAGGTACTGCTATTGTTGATAGACATATGAGAATAATTGAACAAAGTGAAAACTTTAATGGTAATCTTGCCAGTGAAATAATCCAATTTGATCAGGCAGACTTTACTAGAAAGGAATTTCGAAAATTTGTTTTGGATAAATTAGAAGACTCATTTAGAGATTTAAACCTGGCTCAAAAAGATTAGATAACTAACAATTTAGGTGATCTCATTCAAACCAGTAAATAAATTCAAAACTTTCAAGTACGACGCTGCGCCCTTTTTCTTTTATTTGGAAGTCTATCCTCCTGATCTCACAGGTTTTGAATCAGAACGCGATGTTGCTTTATTAAAAAAGATCGTTAATAATCCTATCATGCCTTTACCCATGAGAGTAGATCGCGTATTTAATGGTGAACAATCACTTTTAATTCGTCCAAGAGATCCAATTTCATTTACCATTATGGATGATCTCAATGCTATAGTCAATCCTACTACCTTCCTTCAATATGGGATGGAACAGTTAATTAATTTCACGGAAATGCGTGCTTTTGATAAATTTGCTCTTTCACTTACAAACAAAAAAGTAGAAAAATGGTGGGATTCTACAAAATTTCTGTATGCTAAATTATTAGATTTAGAGAATGATTTCCTGAAATTCTTAAAATCATATTTTGATAATTTATTGAAGGCAAAACTCAATAATGAAGATCTAATAACTGCAGCTACTAATTATTGCAAAAGAGTTCAAGAGATTTGTGAAAATAGAATAAAAGAGAATTCAATATTAATTGAAACAACACACTCGCAGACCCATGGTAAATTATATACTAAAAAAATAGCAAAATACCGTCAAAAAAGGAAAAGAGTAGAAGCAGTAGAAATTCACCCAGAACTTATAAGTCTCGATGTATATGACCTTTCTGAAATCGGTTTTAAAGATAATATAGAAAATCTGAATCCCTTTTTAGATGATATAAAACCAAAATTATTAAAATATATTCCACTTATGTTCTATGATGACCTACTTGAGTGTATGCTACTAAACGTGGAGAAATTAGATGATGGAGAGGAGAATATATTAGATCCATCATTCTTAATAGATCAAAATATAATAATTTTACAAGAATCTAAGAACTTAGAAAATTTTAAAACTCTAAACTATTCATGGCTTAATCCATTTGTTCAAATCGATTTTGAATCAATAATTCAATCAATAAAAACTAATTTACAAGAATTCATTAAAGAAAAAGCGGAAAGTATTAAAAGTGAATTACATCATTCATATCCACCCCCCTCCAAATAACACTAGTTAAAGTGCACTTTATTTAACTCATTAATAAATAATCTTAAAAAAAGGATTAGCAATCTTTATTTTAAGGATATAAAAGAAAAGTCTTACAAAAGAGTCCATGCTATATAAGAAAGAAAGACCAGCTATTTTAATGCTTCAAGATGGTCGTTATTTTCAAGGAAGTGGTTTCGGTGCGACGAAAAAAGTAGGAGGGGAAATTGTTTTTACTACAATTACTGGTGCTGGTTATAATGAAACTTTAACTGATCCCTCATATCATGGTCAAATTGTTGTTATGACTCATCCACTGGTTGGAAATTATGGAGTTCCAGCTTGGGAAAAAGATGTATATGGGATTCATAGATATTTTGAATCTGATTCAATTAAAGTAAGTGGTTATATTGTTAACGAATGCTGTAAAAATCCAAGTCATTATGAAAGTATTAAAACATTGAATGAATTTCTTCTTGAAGAAGATGTTCCTGGAATCGAATGGATTGACACTAGAGCTTTGACAAAAATTTTACGAGAAGAGGGTGTTCAAGTTGGATTACTTGCTGTTTATAGACAAGGAGAAAAGCCTAATATAAATGAATTAAAAGAACAAGTTAAAGAAATACAAGATCCAAATCTTAGACATTTAGCAAGCGAAGTTTCTACTAAAGAGGTTAAGAGATTTACCCCTAAAGAGTCAAAAGGTAAAATTGTTGTCTTAGATTTAGGAGTAAAAAATAATATTCTGAGGAATTTTGTAAATAGAGGGATTGAAGTTATTCTTGTGCCATTCAATTACGATTATAATCAAATAATGAAACTCAATCCAGATGGGGTGTTAATTTCTAACGGACCAGGCGATCCTGCAATTTATAAAAGTGCTGTAATAGTTACAAGAAATTTAATTGAAAATGATATACCAACTATGGGGATATGTTTGGGTAATCAAATTTTAGGTTTAGCTGCTGGAGGTTCTTCTTACAAATTGAAATATGGTCATAGAGGAGGAAATAAAACAGTTATAGACCCAGAAACTCATCAGTGTTATATTACTTCTCAAAATCATGGATTTTGTGTTAGTGATTTCGAAAAGGGAGGTTTTAAGGAATTCCTAAAAAATATTGATGATAATTCGAATGAAGGATTAATTCATCTGGATAAACCAATATTTGCAGTTCAATTTCATCCAGAAGCATCACCTGGTCCATTAGATTCCGTATATCTATTTGATAAATTCATTGAATTGATGGAGTTGTAATTTAATGCCATTAGATAAAACTATTGAAAAGTGTTTAATTTTAGGTTCAGGGGGAATTCGTATTGGACAAGCTGGGGAATTTGATTATTCTGGTAGTCAAGTGTTAAAAGCTGTTAAAGAAGAGGGGATTGAAACCATTTTAATAAACCCAAATATCGCGACTATCCAAACTGACCCAGAATTATCAGATAAAGTGTATCTACTACCAATTAACATCAAATATGTAGAAGAGGTGATAAAAAAAGAAAAACCTGATGGTATTTTACTAGCATTTGGGGGCCAAACAGCTTTAAATGTTGGTGTGGAGTTGAAAGAAGCAGGAATCTTAGAAAAATATAATGTAAGAGTATTAGGGACACCCATTGAAGCTATCGAAGCTACAGAAGATAGAGATCTATTTGTTAAAGCAATGGAAAAATCTAATGTTAAAGTATGTAAAAGTCAAGCTGTAAATTCTTATAATGAAGCCCTAAAAGCAGTTAAAGAGATTGGATTTCCATGTATGATACGTGTAGCTTATACTTTAGGTGGAAGAGGATCGGGTATTGTTGATAATATGAAAGAATTCGAAAGAATGGCAAAAAAAGGATTAGCTCAATCAAGGATAAATCAAATTTTAATTGAAGAAAGTATATGGGGTTGGAAAGAAATAGAATATGAAGTCGTAAGAGATTCTGAAGATAATTGCTTTATTAATTGTAACATGGAAAATTTTGATCCAGTAGGAATTCATACAGGAGAATCAATTGTTGTAAGTCCTAGCCAAACACTCACAAATGAGGAGTATCATATGCTCCGTTCAGCTTCTATAAGAGTTATTCGTAGCCTAGGCATTATTGGAGAATGCAATATTCAATATGGATTAGATCCTTTTTCTAAAGAATTTAGAGCAATAGAAGTAAATGCTCGTCTTTCAAGATCTTCTGCACTTGCATCAAAAGCAACAGGATATCCGTTAGCATATATTGCAGCTAAATTAGCTATTGGATATAATTTACCAGAATTAAAAAACAAGATTACGGGGATCACTACTGCTTGTTTTGAGCCCGCATTAGATTATTTAGTACTTAAAATTCCTAGATGGGACTTAACAAAATTTCAAAAAGTGGATCGAAGAATAGGGTCTCAAATGAAAAGTGTAGGAGAAGTAATGGCAATTGGGCGTACTTTTGAAGAAGTTCTTCAAAAAGCCATTAGAATGCTTGATATTGGTATGAAGGGTTTTGTAGCAAACAATTTAGACCCTATCCAAGATATAAATGAATTAAAATATGCTTTAAGAAATCCAACTGATTTACGTATTTTTAGAATTGCTGAAGCAATAAAGAGAGGTATTTCTCTCGATGAAATTTATCGTCTATCTCGAGTAGATAAGTGGTTTTTGTATAAATTAAAAAATATAATTGATATTGAACGTCAACTTCAAGATCTTGATTTATTAGAGACTGATGACGATGAGAAAAGATATTGGTTAGAAAGAGCAAAAAGATACGGTTTTTCTGATGGCCAAATTGCTAAAATTATGCATGTTGATACAATTTTCATTAGACAGATGAGAAGAAGATTAAGTATTTTACCTTATGTTAAAAGAATTGATACATTAGCTGCCGAATGGCCAGCAATTACGAATTATTTATATCTCACATATAACGCATCTGAACATGATATTGACTTTGAAAAGGAAAATAATTCAAATCTTAGAAAAATCATCGTTTTAGGTTCTGGAACTTATCGTATTGGGGCTTCAGTTGAATTTGATTGGGGATCAGTCAATTGCTTATGGGGATTAAAAAAACTAGGAATTGATCAAGCAATTATGATCAATTATAATCCTGAAACCGTTTCGACCGATTATGATATCTCTGATAAATTATATTTTGAAGAAATTTCTGGTGAAAGGGTGCTTGACATTTGCGAACTCGAAAAAGCCACTGGAATTGTTGTATCTGCGGGGGGACAAATAGCAAATAATTTAGCTGCAAAAATTTCAAAATATTCTGAATTTTTTAGAAAGACAAATCTTAAAATACTCGGGACTCATGGTTCTCGAATTGATATGTCAGAAGATAGAAGTAAATTTAGCACTCTTTTAGATCAATTAAAAATAAAACAACCAGAATGGAAGGCATTAACAGATAAAAATAAAGCTTTACAATTTGCGAAAGAAGTAGGTTATCCGGTATTAGTGAGACCTTCTTATGTGTTAAGTGGCGCTGCTATGAGAGTTTCATATGATGAGGAGACACTTAAAGATACGCTTGATCTTGCGGCTTCTGTTTCAAGTGAGTATCCTGTTGTAATAACCAAGTTTTTTATAAATGCTAGAGAAATAGAATGTGATGGTGTATCTGATGGAAAAAATGTTTTAATTGGAGCTATTGTGGAACATATAGAAAATGCAGGAATTCATAGTGGAGATGCTACTATGACTATTCCTCCTCAAACAGTGCCTAAAGTGGTCATCGAAAAAATTGAAAAATACACAAAAGATATAGCTATAGCCCTTAAAATTCAAGGTCCCTTCAACGTTCAATATTTAGTAAAAAATGGAGAAGTCTATGTAATAGAATGTAATTTACGCTCAAGTCGTAGTATGCCTTATGTGTCAAAAACAAGAGGTATAAATTTAATGAGATTAGCAGCAGAGGTAATTATGGGCAAGAACATCCCAGAAAGACTACTCAATCTTCCTTATGGAAACTATGTTGGAATTAAAGCTCCAATGTTTTCCTTTCTGAGACTAGATAAGGCAGATTTCCGACTTGGGGTTGAAATGGCGTCTACAGGCGAAATCGGAATAATAGGAGAAAACTTTCAAGATGCACTAATAAAAGCTTTAGAAGCAACGGAAATGGATATACCAGTTGATGGTGGTAATGTGTTAATATCTGTAGGTGGAGAAGAATTGAAGAATGAAGTTATTCCTATTGCTAAAAAATTGAAAAATTTAAGTTTCAATATCTTTGCAACAGAAGATACAGCATTAGCCTTAAAAAATAATGGAATTGACTCAATTAAATTATATAAAGTACATGAATACGGAAAAGAGCCAAATATACTAGGTTGTTTGCAAGAGGGTCATATTGATATGGTAATTAATATTCCAATGCCTACGACAGAAGAAGATAAATTCAAGACTATTATTGAAGATGAATATAAAATACGAAGAATGGCAGTGGATTATAACATACCCGTTATAGTTAATTTACAGCTTGCTCAAGCTGTTGTGGAAGCTATTCAAAGTGTGAGGGATAAAAAAGTTGAGATTAAAGCTGTTAATGATTACCATAAGACATTACATGAGATATATTGGTGAAATCTCTAATTTTTATTAACATAACTATTAACAACCATGAGAAATTTAGCAATACTAAATGGTCTAATTAGATAATCTGTAAAACCAAAATCAAATGCTTTTTCCTTTTAAATTTTTAGATAATATTGAAATTTGTGATAATATAAGTAACTGGATTAAAAAGAGAAGAATAATGAAATTTATCACTTATTTAATTTAAAATAACAATTTTTATCTTTTCATTATCAATATCTTTATATAAGCTCTTTTTTCATTCATTTATTGAAGAATAGAACTTCAAGATATTTATCAGAAGTTAATAAGAATTTTGAGAAAAGTCGATTTTGTGATTTTATTATCATTAATTAGTTGGCCAATAGTTTCCCCCTTATTATTTTTTTTAATTATTAGGTCAAATCCTTTTTATATCTCAATTGTACTAAGTATAAGTTTTGGTGCATTTCCATTTATTATCGCTATTTGTTTATTCTATAATTATTACAGACACTTTAATAGAGATGAGGGATATCGAAATACAAAAATAGAGATTATAATTCCTAAATTTTCAAATATTAAAGATATTATGAATGAAATAAATGAGAAACAATCTGAGTTAGATAATCTTAAAAATTATCGCTTTAAATCGTTTATTGTTAACATCCAAAAGAAAACACTAAAAAAAGAATTAAAACTTCTGAAAACCCAGTTAATAAAAATTAAACAGAAAAGAGAAATGGGATTTTAAATTTTTAAAATAGATATTAATAATAATATTGAATAATTTTAAAAATAAATTTCAATTCATCATTATTATCAAATTACGTAGATCTCTACAAAATTATTAATTTTGGTGCAAAACTTATCTATTATCGAGGATACATCTTAATTCGTTTGAAAATTATCGGAACTCAATGGAAAGTAACAGAAAAACTAAGGAGCTTTAATATTAAACATACAAACGAATATTGGGAGATTACATATGTCACACCAATATATGGGGGATGGGATCTGTTAATTGAATGTAAATTCAAGATTCTGGAGAATCTAGATAAAATTGTATCATTCTGTAGGAAAGACCCAGAATTATCTCAGTGGATAGAGGCAACAACTACCCTAATTAGCACAAAAAATAATTATAAGGGTTAAGTATTCAGAGAAAAAGAAGCTTAAAAATTAGCTATTTATTAAGTCCTAATATTTTTAATTATTAGTGAATGATATTTCCGAGGAATTAGTTGAAGTTCTTCTTGCAACCAAATTTTAAGCTTTAATTTCTCTAATTCTTCTTCCAACCTAACATCATATTTAATTTCTTTATCAGACACAAGTATTTTATAAAACTTAAAATATTTAAATTAATCTTTAATATTTCATAGCAATTTGTCGGAATTATTAATCGGTTAATATGCCTTTAATTTTTGTGTACAAAAGGGGTTATTAAAATTATAGAAACAATTCCATGAATATTTCATCTTCATATTCATTATTAATTTTTAATTGAAAAGATAATACCCCTTTTTGTAAAAAACCTAAAGTTTTATAAAAGTCAATTGCCCCAGAATTCCCTGATCTTACATAAATAATAATTTTCTCATAATTATGGTAACGGGCAAAATTAAATGTATGATACGCTAATTTACTTCCGATTTGTTTTCTTCGCCATTCAGGGACTATAAAAGTACCTATTACTCCAACATGATCAAAATAATGTGAGAATTTAGCCCA
>JBHLNW010000004.1:0-90897 GCA_048941185.1 Promethearchaeota archaeon | reverse complement strand
ATCCCCTTTTAAGTTTTATAAAAGGCTATAATGCAATAGATATTAAAATCACTATAAATAGATAATAAAAAGAAGTGAAAAAAATGGTAAAAGAATTTTATTTTAGTTCATTAAACGAAAGAGCGGGAAAAAGTTTTCTCTCAATAGGGTTTATTCAAAAATTAAAGAAAGAGGGTAAAAAGTTTGCTTACTTTAAACCTATTGGTGTTCCTAAAAGTGCGTTTACAAATAAAGCAGATCCTGATGTTGGTTTTATATTAAACACAGTTTACCAAACTGATTATCCTTATGATTTTATTTCACCAATATCAATTCCCGATGCATATTATATTGATTTAATTGATTCTGCTAGAAAGGAAGAATCTTTACAAAAAATTAAAGATGCTTATGAAAAAATTGTAAAAGACGTGGAGTATGTAATTATTGAGGGTAATCCTAGTATTAGAAAATTCATTAGAATCGGATTAGATGATGTTACTATTGCTCAGACGCTAGGAATTAATGAATTAATATATGTTTCTACTGAGTCCTCTGATCGAGCGATAGATAATATATTTTTCACAAAAAATTATTATGAATACCGTAAGGCCTCCATTAAAGCTATTCTGTTCAATAAAATTGATTTTGAGTATATTGCACGAATAAAAGAACTTACAGAAGAACACATAAATAGATACAATATACCTGTTTTAGGTATAATAGAAAAAAGTTTAGAATTATTCTCACCAAGAGTAAATGAAATAAAAGAACAAATTGGAGGAGAACTAATCAACGAGCAAGCAGTATCTGGATTAAATAATTTAGTGGAAACCTTTCTTATAGGTGCTATGAATGCACAGTTTGCTCTAAAATATTTACGACAGGTTAAAAAAGCTGCTTTTATTACGGGAGGAGATAGAACTGATTTAGCTATGGCTGCTCTAGAACAAGATGTATCAACATTAATTTTAACAGGCTTTATTCAACCTGATATGAGTGTGATTACCTTAGCAAATAAAAAAGGGATACCAATAATATTAAGCCCTTCAGATACTTATACAACAATGAGAAATCTAGAACGATTGAAACCAGGAATTCAAGAAGACGAAATGGAAAAAGTTTTAGATTTAATTGAAAAAGAAATTGATTGGGATTTAATTTTATAAGTTAAATTGGTTTTTATATTAATTTTTTAAAATTAAAAAAAAAGAATTTTAAAATAATTAAATTAGAACTTATTAAAAGAACCCGCCAAATAGACCTCCTATTAATAAGAAGAAGAAGACAAAAGGAAATATAATCCATATAATTAAAGCAATAATCCCTAGTATTAAACCGGCAATCCCTAATCCTTTTGAATCATCTTTGGCAATACCAATTCCACCGAATATTATCGCAATAATAGGCAGTTCTATTAACCACAACCTCCAAAAGAACCATACTATTATTAATGATACTAATGCAAAAATTAATGATATAATACCAAAAATTTTTCCCATTTTTCACACCATTTATTTATTTTAATAGATTTAACACATAGTAAGTGTATAATATTAATGGGAAGTTCATATATATAAGTCTACTTTTTTTTAATTTCTTATCTTTTTCACTGAATTAAATAATCCGACAAATATCATTAAGTAGTTAAGTAATTAGAGTATTTTAAATATATTTTGTTTTTAAAGTGTTATTAAAATCATAAAATTAATTATAATTAAATCACGATTCCAAGTATAAACATAGTTTAGATATTAAAGTTTAATTTTAAAGTGAAAAATTATGCTTACACAAAGAGTTAAGGATATTTCTTATGCTATTCGTGAAATAGCAGCTGTTGCTAATCAAGTAGCAAAAAGCGGTAAACAGATATATCATTTAAACATTGGAGACCCCGTTATTTATGACTTTAAAACTCCTGAATATATTTCACAGGCTTTGGCTAATGCTTCTTTTCAAGGGAAAAACTTTTATGTAGATTCATTAGGGGCTCTAGAATTAAGAGAAGAAATTAGAAGGACATTGTTAGAAAAATATAATATTAAAATTACTACTGATGATATTCTGGTTAGCGCTGGAGTTACAGAAGCGATATTTTTCCTTATTGCAGCACTTATTGAAAATAAAAATGAATTGCTAATTCCGGGGCCTAGTTATCCTCTTTATATAAATTATACAAAATTTTTTGAAGGTGTTCCAATTGAATATGAATTAGATGAAACTAATGATTGGGAACCGAATATAGAGGATTTAAGAAAAAAGATAAATGAGAAGACAAAAGCAATTCTAATTTGTTCTCCAAATAATCCAACTGGAGTGATGTATAGTGAAAAAAAAGTTAAACAAATTATTGATTTAGCAGGAGAATTTAATCTACCTATCTTTTCAGATGAAATCTATGATCAAATTGTCTATGATTTACCATTTAATTCTCCAGCAAGACTTTCTAATGATGTACCGATAATTGGATTAAATGGATTTTCTAAATCACATCTAGCTACTGGTTGGCGTTTAGGATATTTATATTATCATGATCCAGAAAATAAATTAGACGAATTGAAGAATGGGATTGCTAAATTGGCTAGGGCAAGACTTTCTGCCAGTTCAGTAGCACAATATGCTGCCATAGAAATATTAAAGAATCCTGGAACACATACAAAGGAAATGGTACAGAAACTTAAAGATCGAAGAGATTATTCATACGACAGATTAAGAAAAATTGAAGGAATAACTTGTGTTAAGCCTAATGGTGCATTTTACCTCTTCCCGAAACTAGATTTAAAAGAGATGAAAAAATGGAATGATGATAAAGAATTTACCATTGATCTTCTAAAAAGTACTGGAATTTGTGGTGTTTATGGTTCTGGATTTGGAGATTACGGAAACGGACATATTAGATTTACATTTTTACCGAATAAAGAGATCTTAGAAACAGTATTTAATTTATTGGAAGATTTTTTAATAAAAACTTTTTAATATATATTATTAGAATTACTTTTTTTATTAGAATAATATAAATGCCTTCACCAACTTCTGTAGATGACAAAATAAAGCGTGAAAGGGCAGCACTTTATTTTGATTGCATATGTGGAGCATCATCAGCAATATTATCTATAAGTTGCATTATTTTTTTTGCTATTACAGAAGGGATTCCCTACCCAGATAGATTTTCATTTGGTCTGACATTTTGGATTATCTGGTTAATTTTTTCCTTAACGTTAATAGGGATAGGAATAAATCAATACTACTATGAAAAACATTTTGATAAAAAAAAACAAAGGAAGGATATAAAAGCGCCTATAGTATAGGATTTCTACTTATCTGGTGCTTTTCTACCCAACCATTTTTCATAAAATGTATCTATATCTGGCAGAAAGTTAAAGATTGTTGGATATCCCGGTGGAACAGCCTCAACATCTAACAATGTAAAACAACCTGGGCAGAAATACTCCCGTAATTCTATCCATTCGGGATCACTTCCCATATCTTTAGGATACAATTCTTCTATTTGTTCAACTGTATCTCTTACTCTAACCCTGCACTTAGTTTTCCAATTATCCCTATAATCTCCAAATTCATAACCACAATCACATTTCACGAGCCTCTGTCCGTCTTTTGCTACAATATGGAGATGTTCGTGCAGTGGTAAAATTATTTTTTCACTCCAAGGAACTCGATCTTGTAATATTTCTACAATCAAATCAAATCTATTACTGTCCTTTCTTCCGCTTATTATTGGTCTGATTTCATCCCATGATAATTTTCCGTCAATCATTCTTTCCAAGGTTCTCTTATCGTGCGTTACCATTTATTTCACCTCCATTTCGAAATTTTCTGGTAATTTCCAGAATTCTTTGAAAAACTTTGCCCAATTATTTGATAACTTAAGACTTTCAGAAAACATTAACTTTACTGGTTCACTTAACTTGTTTTCTGTTATCTTTTTCTTCTCTCTTTCCCAGAATTCTTCAAAAGTCATTGATTTTTCTTTCCTCTCATTAATTAATTCTTTTTGACGAATTTCTGTAGCTTTTTCATCAATATTCCACTCGTTTTTAACTTCATTATACTCAGCAATTACTCCATAAACATTCTTGACTATATCTTCAGTATAGAAACCATCATCAAGATCCTGTTTTATTTGTGCTATTTCTCGCTCTAGAGGATCACCATATCCAGGACCACCACTCAAAAAGTAATAAAAAAGGTCATAGTTCTCCAATGTAATTGGATAAATACTACAGTAAGGTTTACGTGTTATTTCTCCTTTCAATAGTTTTTCAAATTCACCATTAGTGGGATCTGGATCACCTAGAGGATATTCCATTCTATTTTGGATAATCTCCCTCATATTTGTGTTTTTAGCATATAAGCGATATCCTGTTGCATTCGGGTAACCCCCATGCATTCCTCCTGCACCATGAAAGGCTAAACCTTCTCTAGCTCCAAAAAAGTCTACCTCCATCGAATTGGCAACCATACCTACACCTTCATAATTTGCGCCTCCTCTGTATTTACCATGACCGGATAAATTGGGTTTAACTCTGCGTGAAAGATAAGGTACACCTCCTTGAAATAATTCCCATGTTTCTACATCTCCAAGGTCTGATTCGGGGTTCCACATAGCGTATCCCCAATTTAAGCCATCTCGAACAGCACTCGCTCCAAAACCTTGACCACTAATTTCAAAGGTTGATAAAGACCATCTTTGGCCCATTAATGGGCCATCTGAATAAATTCCACCTCCTTGAATTGCATCACCAGTAAAGGGATATCCTGAAACAACTTCTTCTCTATAACCTCGAGAAAATAATCCGTAAGAAAGGCACTTCATCATTCCAGTATAAGCGGGAATTAAATTACCCCAAGGAGCTTGGTATGAAAGATAAATATCACCTGGATTGCACCATGATCCTTTAGGATATTCTTTCTCAACAGCAAAATATGCTCCATCATTAACTTTATCTGCATAAATTAATATTTGTGTTAAAAGAACCCATTGACCACCTTCCATAGCACCTTTGTCAGCATTCATTGGATTGGGACCAGGTCCGCTCGCCCCATCAAAAGTAAGGTACATCTTGCCATTTTTATGAATTGTTATTTCTATGGGTAAATTTGTTACTTTATCTATTTTTGCTCTTGCTTGCCAAGCTTCTGTTTTTTGCGGCATATCAAAAAAACCTGCTGCTCTATATCTCCCTGGAATTAATCGTTCTTTTACTCTTTCTTGGAAGATTATTCTTCCCTCTTCAATTGCTTCTCGTATAAAACGCTTATAATAATCAATACCTTCTCTTTTTATAAATTCTAAGACAGCATCTCGAATCATCAAATTACCTGCTAATCTGCATTTTTCATCCAATTCCCAGTACATTGGAGTTCTAACCGATCTTTTTGCACTAATCATGTGATCCTTCCAAATTTTATCATTAGAGCCAATTTTTCTACAAGTATAGTACACTCCATCATCAAAACGTTGTATAGCAGGTACTAAGTCATGCCCTGGTGTAATCCCTCCCGTATCAATTTGGTGAGTAACTCCTCCCGCCCAACCAACAACATTGCCTTCCCAAAATATTGGAATAAGTGTCTGGACATCAGTAGTATGAACATTTCCACATGCTGGATCATTATTTAAGAATATATCTCCTGGATTGATACCTGGATCATCCTCGTATTCTTCTTTAATCATAAATTTGATAGCTTCACTCATAGTGTGAACGTGGACTAAAATTCCAGTTGATACAACAATAGAATCACCCTCTGGAGTATATAAAGCAAAACATAATTCTCCAATCTCCTTTACAATTGGAGAAGCCGCAACATGCAAAGCAGTTTCTCTAGCAGATACGAGTGCTCCTCTTAATGAAGCGTAATTTCGTTCAAATCGAAAAGGATCTTCTTCTTTTAACGATAATTTATTAATAGCGTAATATCGCCCCGATTCTTCAAACATCTTTTCACTTTCTTCTAACATTTTTTTTAACGTTTTTCCATTCCATCCTAGTGCTTTTTCCATTATAATTTCACCCCCATATGGAATATTCTATGTTTATCGAGTCTCACTTTATAATCTGGAGGGATCACTAAAGTTGTAGCTGGCGCTTCAATAATAGCAGGTCCTGGTATGACATTTCCAGAATTAATAAATGCCATTTCCCAAATTGAAGCCTCATGCCATTTATTATCCCAAAATAAATCTCTTACTCCCTTAGAAGCATTTTCATTTGGTTTTTCTTTATCTAACCCATGTTCTGGTAATTTAGGCTTTGGTACAGGTACTATCCCAGTTCCAATACATTTAGTGACATGATACCCCAATTCTGGACTCTTTGTTCCTCTTTTAAATATTTGTTCAAAAAGATCATCATAACTATGAGTTATTTGCTTCAATTCGGGAGAATCATATCGTTGCAATTCAGAGGAATAATCAATAGTTAATTCTTCTACAGGGGATTGGACCTCTAAATCATCTAACATACCAAAATATTGTAAACGTAAGGAAGGTTTGAAAATCATTTCATTAGGATCTCTTCCTTCCGCTTCAAATTCCTTTATAATGTCATTTTTTAGTTCCTTCCATGTAGAACTAAGTATAGAAGCGACAAATCCAATCATACTTCCATCTGGTGGAATAACTAAGTCAACTGATTTTTCATGACGATAAGAATGGTCTGCACATGCACATCCAAAAGCAGAGAATGCCGGAGCCCATTCTGGAACCAAGATATTTTGAAAGTTTAACCCCCTTGAGTAACCTGCTACATGAAGAGGACCTCCACCACCAAAGGATATTAGTGTATAATTTTCAGGTCTAAAACCTAAACCTTGAATCATTCCATTAAGATGGTTCTTCATATTAATCTCAATAAGATCCAAGGCACCTCGAGCGGTCTCATAAGGGTCTGCCTTAAAAGGTTCAGCTAATTGTTGTTCAATGTATTTATAGGCTCGATCTTTATTTAATGAGACTTTTCCCCCAAGGAAATAATCTGGATTAAGATAACCTAAAATTAAGCTACAATCAGTCATTGTAACAATTTCTACACCAGATTGTTCATTACAAACACCTATTTTATAACCCGCACTTTCAGGCCCAAATTCCATTCTACCTGAGACATCATTGTATCTTACAAACATACCAGTCCCTGCTCCTATTGAATCTAAAGCAATCATAGGAATATTTAAAATGAATCTTCCCAAGGAACTCTCCCATTTAGTTGGAACATATCGCTCCATAACTAACCCTACATCAAAACTTGTACCTCCAACATCGCTAGATACAAGGTTTTTTATACCATATTTCTCAGCAATGAATCTAGTACCGATCATACCTCCAATTGGACCTGAAACCATTGTCGGTATAAGAGTCTTATGATATGGAGACATTGTTCCACCATATGTTGTTAAGATTCTTAGTGGAGCTGGAACACCTTTCTTTTTCATTGTTTCAGAAATTTTTATTAATTGCTTTCTAGAAGGTTCTGCTGCATATTGTTCTATTATTAGAGCATTTAATCTTGGAGTTTCACCTCTTACAGGATTGTGTTCGCATGATAAAATAATAGGAATTTCTTTAACTTTTTCTTTCATTATTTTTTCAGCAATTGCTCTTACTTGAAGTTCGTGGCTCGTATTCATGTACGAGCAAAGAAAACATACACAAATACAATCAACATTCATATCAAGTAATTCATTTACAGCTTTTTCTACTTCTTTTTTATAAAGTGGAATTAATTCATCTCCCCAGAAATTAATTCTACCACGCACTCCTTTAATTTGATTTCTTGGTATCAATGGTGTTGGGTGCTCATGTTCTCTAGCATGCAAGCGTCCTCCGTAATCTAGGTAAATCCAACATTGTAGAGCACGACCAAGTCTAAGCAAATCTTCAAATCCAGCATTAACGATAACTCCTATATTACTATTACCCTGTCGTTCTAAAAGTCTATTTACCATAGCAGTTCCAGAATAAACTAATGCTTCAATAGAATGACCTGATTTTTCTATTTCTGTATCCCATTGTTCTAATGCATCTCGGATCGAATTTAATATCCCATCAGATTCATTATCAGGAGTTGTTTGTGCTTTTCCTACTACGAATATTCCTTCCTCATCAATTATAAAGGTATCTGACATCGTTCCACCTGTATCGAAAGCCATAGCTACTAAATTTTTTGATTTCGAAATAACTTTTCAACTCTTGCTAATATATATTTAACAATTCTAATTCTGTCTTGAAATATTTAAGTCTTATATTTTTAAAAATATAAAAATTAGATGAAAAATTAAATTGAATATGATAAATACATTTTATAATAAATTAGCTAAATTAGCGATAAATTACTCTGTTAATATAAAAAAGGGAGAACGAGTTTTCATTGGAGGACCTAGTTTGGCAAAAGAGTTATTTCAAGCTATGTATATTGAGATAATTAAAGCTGGAGGTCATCCTCTTTTACTTTCGATGATTGAAGGAATTCAAGAGTTAAAATATAAATATGCATCTGAAGAGCAATTACTTTACGTCGATCCTATCCAAAAACAGGTAATGAATGATTTTGATGCCTATATTGTCATTTTTGCTGATTATAACACCCGTAAGATGAGTTTAGTTGACCCAAAATTATTGGCAAAAGCTCAAGGATCGCCTGCAAATAGAGAGATTTGGGATATCTTGACGAAGAGAATGGCTACAAAAGAATTGAAATATCTAGCTTTACCATTCCCATGTAATTCATTTGCCCAAGAGGCAAACATGGATTTGTTTTCTTATTTTGAATTCATAGAGAAAGCTTTATTCTTAGATAAAGAAGATCCGGTTAAAAATTGGTTAGAAGTAGAAAAAAACCAAGAGAAAATATGTGAATATTTAAACAACGTTGATAAAATTCAAATATTAGGTGAAGATACCGATTTGACAATGTCTGTAAAAGGTAGAATTTGGCTTAATGATTGTGGACATTTTAATTTACCAGCAGGTGAGGTTTATTCTGCACCTATTGAGAACTCTGTAAATGGAAAAATCCGATTTACATATCCAGGTATATTCCAAGGAAAGGAGATCGAAAATATCTACTTGGAATTTAAAGATGGAAAAGTAACAAATTCCTCCGCAGATAAAGGCGAAAATCTATTAAAAGAATTATTAAAAATTGAAAATGCGGACATTTTAGGAGAAATTGCTATTGGAACTAATTATGGAGTTACTCAGTTTACAAAAAATATGCTTTTTGATGAGAAAATGGGTGGAACAATGCATTGCGCTCTTGGATCTGGAATTGAAGAAGCTGGTTCAACCAATTATAGTGGAATACATTGGGATATATTAAAAGATATGACCCTCTCAGACTCTAAAGTTTTAGCTGATGATAAAGTAGTCTATGAAAAAGGAAAGTGGAAAATCTGATTTTATTTAATTCTATTTTTTTCTATATATTTCATTAATTTAAACAATTTCCAACAACACAAAAATGTAAGATAAGTTTTATATACAGATTTGTCTTATATTTGAATTGCAGAAATAAAATTAACATCCTAATATAAGGGGTGATATATAGACTAATACGTATATGCGATGTACCGAAATAGCTAATGCAATCATTAGGCTCATAAGTAAGTACATTAAATACTAAATCAGGGAAATACATAAATTCCTTTAAAAAAAATCTATATTCACCCCTCTTTTAAAAATTTGAACATTATTTAATATATCTATTTTATCTTCTTTAGATAATAAATCTGATAACGAGAATGAATAGAGACACTTTTTATCCATTTTCTCAATTTTGGTTTAGATTATAAATCAATATTCATTATACCGATGAATCCTTGTATAATCTTCTTTCATTGTAATATAATGATATCTATATATTATAATGGAAAATAAAACAGTTGGAAGATTTAATATTAGGATCTCACTAAATTTTTTACACAAAAAATCTTTACATAAAAATTTTAAGGTTTATTATGTATCGGGTGTAAGAAGTATAATATATAACAAATTTGTGAGGAATATTATCACACAAAAACAAAAAAATGAATGTACTTAAAAATAAGTCTTAAGTTTAAATAATTAGAGATTAAGAATAAGCTAAGAAAAGATGAAAATTAATACACATAGCGATCAGTTTGAATTAGATTTATATTTGAAGATTATAGATTATTTTCAAAAAGAAAAAGTATCTAAAGATGAAGTAGAAATTTGGAAAAATAAATCAATAATCGAGCTTATGAAATATCTTAAGCGAACAAAAAACCGTGGTTTTGTCACAAATGCTTTAATTTTAATTCTTTCGCTGTTTGAGGATATGCCACCTGATTTTTGCCACAATCGTGGTATTAAAGTTAATAAAATCTCACAAGGAGATAAGAATTTTCTAATTGAAAATTTAAAAGAAGAATTTTTACCTAATTAGAATTATAATTTCATAATCACTATTAATTTATTATTAAATCTTTTGAAAAAAAAAGATTATTAATAAATTTTATTCTTTATGTAAGAAAAGTAAAAAACAGAAAAGTTTAAAAGAGCCTTTAAAATATTTTGAAAGATTTTTTAAATTCTGGTACTTTCTCTGATATTAACATTTAGTCTGAGTAATTTAATTCATTAAAATAGACACTAAACATTATTATGCAGAAACCTTATTTAACAAGTGAAAATCCAGATAGTAAATTATTCCATCAACATTTAAGTAAATTTAGTTGTTTAATGATTGGGATCGGAGGACTAATCGGAGGTGGAATTTTTAGCGTAATAGGTGTGATCTCTACATTTAGTGGACCTTATTCTTATATCTCATATCTCATAACTGGAATTGTTGCTTTACTTACAGTTTATTCCTATCAAAAATTAACTTCAAAATGGTGTAATCCTGGTGGAGAATATACCTGTATCCAAGGAGCACTATCTGGTACGAAATTTCAAAATTTAGGTCCTTTTGTTGGTATTTTATTGATTTTTGGCTATATTTCTAGTATGGCACTCTATTCATACACATTTAGTATCTATTTCCTTTTATTATTTAACTTGAGATTTAATATCTTTTTAATTGCCTTGATCATTACCTTATTATTTACTTTTTTCATTTTAGTAAATTTAAAAGGAGTAAAGGAATCATCTAGAATACAAAATTTATTTGTTTTAATTAAAATCTTTATATTAATTGCTTTTTCAATCTTTGGGATTGTGTTTGCTCTCCAAAATCCTATACAATTAATTACTAACGTAGGTCTAAATTTTGGATCAATAAGTAACATTAATTTTTTTGGTTTAATATTAGGAAGTTCATTAATTATTGTTTCATATCAAGGCTTTCAGTTAATAACTTATGGAGTATATGAGATGGAAGAAAGGGAAGGAGGATTAAAAATGATGAAATGGTCTCTTGTCATTTCTCTAATTATTTATTGTTCTGTTGCTTTTACATCACTTGCGGTTCTAGGCGTATCTGAATTAATTGGTGATCATACCCATGATGCGGAAGTAGCGATTGCTATAGCTGCTTTAAACTTCATGGGTAAATACGGAATGGTAATTATGATAATAGGAGTATTATTATCAACAGCTAGCGCTTTAAATGCAACATTATTAGGATCTTCTCGTTTAGCCTATATCCTTGCCAAAAATCGAATACTTCCTAATTTATTTTCAAAAATTAGCAGAAATAAGGTACCACAAAATTCAATAATTATGATAGGACTATTGAGTATAACACTTACGATTTTAACAGGAGGAGCTTTATCAATTGCCGGGGTTGCGGGCCTTATTTTTTCCCAAATATTTCTAATAATTAACTTTACTAATTTTAAAGCTCGTAAACAGACAAACAGTAACAATATTTATCCATTACTTGGAATTACTATTAATTTATTTTTCTTTTTAGTATTAATTATTTACAGTTTTTTAAATATTAAACAAGAAGTTTTCTCTTTAATATCATTTTTATTAATGGAATGCGTTTCTCTATTTTTTGTTCTTCACATAAATCACAAAAACAATATAAGAACTTTAAATTTGAAATTATAGTTTTTATTATAAAATCTCCTTAACAATCATTTAAATTTATGAAATTTTATTTTTATTACATAGAATATATACTAATTCTCTAGTTAAGGGGATATTTTTGAAAAATTTGCGAAGAATAACTAAATTAAAATCTAAAAAACTAAAAGTTACACTCATTATATTAATTTTCTTCTCGATTGTATTTTTTAACGCTGAATCATTATTTAGCCCTACACATCTTATACAAAATAAGAATAATAATCCTGAGGATATCACCTTAAATGACTTGGATATTAAATTATCTGATGGTGAAGATTTCTTATTTCAAGGAATTGAAGATTCATTGGTTATTAATGATACAGGAAATCTTTATGATCTTAATCAAGAAATTTTAGCCTCAAATCAAGAGGAAATCAATCTCACTTATTATTTAGATGATGTTCATAATTGGCAAACTTCTAAAATTCAAATTGAAGTTAACAAAATCCAAGATACAAGAATGTGGATTAATAATAGCGATTTTTTACCCATAAATGCGTTCAGGGTTAATGAAACGCATGCTAGTCCACACGATTACCAATCAAATAGGGGAAAAGCTCAAACTTTGGACCCAATCACGCATAGCGGGGCAATAGCCATGCGTGCTCATTTTACAAACATTTCATTTGAAGATGGTTATGATTACATCTTCATTGAAGATCAGAATAATACTGTCTATTACACCGACACTGGTTATAAAGTAGATTTTTTTTCTCCATGGATTAGAGGTGATACATTAAATTGTTACTTTCAATCTGATTATGCAATTGTCGATTGGGGATACGAAATTGACTATTATGAATTTGTAAATTCCAGTTCAAATTATGAGATTAATTCTAACGATTGGACTTTTAATAGCACAACGACAACCAATACTAATTATGGTTCTGGCAATATAAATGGTGTTGATTCAATGTTTGTGGCATTGAATTCAGAATTATCGGCTGATGGTGATTATTGGGATGCAGTTTATTATGATAATGACTTTTCAGAAATTTATCAAAGTATAACAATTCCAAGGGGTCAAGTTATTGATGCGTATATTTCTTTTGATTTTTATGCTCAATATGCAATGGATTCGAATGAAAACTTTATTTATTTTCAAATAAATAACGAAAAAGTTTATTCTAAAGGGCTAGGAGACATTAATGAACTTGGTAAAAATGAATGGCATTCCTCAGGATTGATAAATATGATTTTATGGTCTAATACATCTAACATTTTCAATTCAATATTAGAAAATAATATATTCAATATATCAATTGGCATAAAGAGTGGTGCTACTATAATGTATAGTGGATTTGAAGATCAATATCAACAAATATTCTGGTTTGATAATGTTTCATTAATTCTAACGACCCTAGCAAATTCAAGTCAAACTGATATAAATCTCGAATTTAATAATAATCCTTTAATTGAAAATGCTCAATGGGGAAGTTCCTATTTGAATTTAACAGGAAATTGGGTTAATAATCCTGTAATTTTGACAGTTACAACAAGCTCACCTTCATTAAATTTTGAACTCAATACTATACTTTATGGATTTCATTACACCACCTCTAAAGTAGGACAAACAACGCAAGAAGGTGCCTCTTATCAAATTTTAAAAAATGGTACTGTGAATTGGCAATTTACTCATAACTTTTATATGCCGTCTCAATATGCTGATTTTGAATTTGAAATAAGCAAACCTAAAAACTGGAGGTTTATATCTGCTTTAGATCCTACATTCGGTTCAATAGAATTTGAAGGAGGAGATATTGGTGATTTATACTTGAAAATTAACAAAACTAACGCCATTTTCCCTGGTTGGTGGACGTTTAAGGCTACATCTCCAAATTATATTAATGATGAAAATACTAAAATGTTTAAAGATGGAGAATGGATAGAAAGTTCTTTTAGAACAGGAGATTCCGCTAAAATTAAATCACAAATAAATTATTCCAATGAAATTCCTAAGAATTTAGATACAACAATTGCAAATTTAACAGTTTATTTTCCCAATGGGACTATTTGGTTTCAAGAATCTAAAACCCCATTTTTAAATGGAACAATAATTTTTTCAGATATGATCTTTACGTCTGAGAATTCGGTAGGAGGGATATATAATTATACCCTATTTTGGAGTAATGGAACCGCTCTTGGTGGTTTAAAATCTAACTTTATTGTGATCCATGACAGTTATTTAACGATTTTAAAACCAGATGATGCAAAACTAGATAACCAGACAGGAGCAATTGTAGGAGATATAATTCCATTAAGAGTCTATTTAAGAGATGCCGAAACTGGTCAATCTATCCCAGACGCTATAATCTCATACAATTGGACTATGGGAACCAATTACTTAGCCGACGCAGCTTTAGGAATATATGAAAGTATTCTCGATACTTCCGAATTAGGAGGATATGGATTATATAATATTGTAATTCACTCTAATAAAATAGGTTTTATCGATAGTAATTTAACTTTATTTATTAATTTAGGAGAAAATACTAATTTACAAAGGTTAGAGTCTGATTCAGAAATAGTGATTCATGAAAAGAGTACTATACGATTTTTATATTATTCAGAATTCGATGATGAAGGGATTCCTAATGCTCTAGTAACAGTTAATATCACTAATCCTGATTTTTACACAATACTAGATTTATCTGAAGGCATTTATTCCATTGAATTTAATACTGAATTTTATAACCACACAGGTGTATATCGATTAATTTTTGAATTTTCAGCAATAGGATACGAACCACAATTACATATTTATCAATTTGAATTAGTAGATCCTCCTAGAATTCCTCAAGGATCTTATATATGGTTATGGGCAATATTATTCGCATCGTTAGGAGTAGGTGCAATATTTGCAGCTTTAAGCTTAAGATCATATGTTCTTCTACCTAGAAGGAGGAAAAAAGAGGCAGAATTACTAGCAAAAACTCAAAGATTTAAAGATCTTAAAAACATACAAGCTATTGTGATAATTCATAAGTTAAGTGGAATTCCCATCTTTTCGAAGAGTTATTCAATTCTAGAGAAACATAAGAAAGAACTTTTTTCTGGTTTTATTCAAGCAATCACAACGATTGGAGAAGAATTTGTTCAAAAAGAGATTGCTGGAACTGAAAAAGCATATGGAATCGAGAAAATGATTGAATTAGATTTTAAACAATTTTATTGTCTAATTGCAGATATTGGAGAAATTCGTACAGTTTTCATATTAAAAACAAAATCTTCTGAAAGATTGAAAAATCAAATATCTAATCTAGTTTTGGCGTTAAATTTAAAACTTTCTAAGGAGTTAGAAAACTGGGACGGTTCTTTAGATGATTTTGAAATAATGGTTCCACAGATAATAAATGAATATTTTGAACTCTATTACAAGGAATCTTTTAGACTAACTAGTGATATTAATCTTATAAAAATGAAAAAAGAAAAGAAGCTGACAAAGATGGAAATGCGGGTTGTAAATGTTCTCCAGTCAATGGCAAAAGATAATTTAATCGCTGATATAAACAGTACTGTTGAATTGGTTCATGAAGAAAACAAAGATTTAATAATCGAAGCAATTGAGAATTTAATCAAACAAAAAATAATTATACCTTTAAGTAATTAACTTTCTTAAAAAATACCTTTTTTTTTCTTATTTTTTCATTTAAAGATATGCAAAATTTAAGATTTGTATGTACTCGATGTGGTAATTGTTGTACTGATAAAGATACATTAGTAAATCTAACTTATTTAGATATATTAAGAATTAAGGATGGTTTAAAATTAGATCTTGAAGAAATGCTTGATATTGTTGGATTTTATATTTTTGATAAAACTATTTCCGAAGAAAATGAAAAAAGAATGGTCGTATCTCCCATCGAGACAGAAAGAGGCTTAGCATTTGTCGCTCTTCGTAAAAATAGCCTAGGAGGTTGTTATTTTTACAATTCAATAAATAAGAAATGTTTAATTTACAATATAAGACCGATCTTATGTCGAACGTTCCCCTTTTCATTTAGACTATTGGATGAGAAGAATAATGATAATAATATACAAATAATTTATACTGAAAAGGGTAAACAGTATTGTCCAGGCATTAAAAATGAAGCTCCTCTGATAAATTATGAAGAATGGATAAAATTAGGAAAGAAAACACTAGAAGAATTAAAAGTTAATCATAAAGTTATAAAAGAATGGAATAAAAAGGTTAAAAGGGGGAAAATTATTCCTACAACTAAGAAATTTCTTAATATTTTATTTAAGTTAAATGATTTTTGATTCTAAATCTTTATTGAACTATATCTTGAACTAGCTAACAAAGCCCAATATAGCATTTGTAATTCTATTTTAAACCCTAATTTATCACTCCGCCAATTAAATTTAGAATCAAGATTTTTTGCAGTAAAAAAACTTGCTTTAGTTAAAATGAAATTCACTAATTTATTACATAAAGTCGATTCAATTTCTTTCAAATTAAGTAATTCAAAAATTAATAATGCCCTTGCTGATTCAGTTATTAAATCATCAATAGCTCCATTTATATTGATTAATTTCTTTATCTCATGAGCATAAGTAATTTTTAAGTTATTGATAATATCTTCTTTACCTAATAACTTTAATGAAGATAAATGATTAAAAATGTCTAATGTAGGCTTAAAATTTACAATTTCTAATAATTTATAATCAGATATCGGTTCTATATTTAATTTTCTTTTGGTTAATTTTTTTTGCATTTTTAATATTAATTTTATGCATAGAAAAGAATAGAGATTTAATTCTAATTTTTCAGGTATGAATGTTTTTAATTCTGAGATAATAAAGTTTTCAATTTCTTGTAAATCGATAATATTTGCTTTGTTTATCAAGTCTAATTCTGAAAAAATTGCAAGCCCATAAAAATTATTTATTGAATCCGGTACATTTCCATTTGATGCACAAAATACCCCGTTATTTATAAAGTACTTCATTACTTCTAGAATTTCCATCTGATTAAAAGGAACTTCAAGATTTAACATTTTAAGAATAGAAACATAATGAAACAGACTCTCTAAATCAAAAAAGTCAAGATTAACAACTTTTAAATTTATTAGATTTAATTTATCAATATTAAATTTATTAATTATATTTGGATGTATCGGAACTGATTTTCCATAATAATCAATGAAAGTGTTAGTATTCAAAACAATATTTAAGTCTTGCTCTATTTGGGGAGTTACTTTATTAGTTTTAAATTGAGGAATTATTTCACCCAAATTTTCCTCTTCCTTTATTCCGTTGATTGATTGTTTTAGTATCTCCTTCTTAGGGGTTTTAAGTGTTTCTATAAAACCCTCCTTTACTTCCCTTAATTGATCTAATATATTGTCTCCTGAGATATCTGTTGGTTTAATTACTGTTAAATTCTTGAAATTAATGAATTTCTTATAATCATGTAGTTTAAACATTTCAATTGTATCTTTATTGCTAAAATGACTTCTCTTAAATTCATTTAATTTTGAAATGAAATATGGGGGTAATAGATCAAATAAATTTGCATTTTCTAGTTTTTTTTTATCAATATTGATGAGATACTCAATTAGAATTTCGAGTAATAAGATGTTTACATAATCTTCTAAATATTTTCCAAAATAAGAATTATAATCAGTAATTCCAACTCTTTCTTTATCGAGTGTTTCTAAATAATGTTTTTGATTTTCATTTAACCGTTCTATTGGTATACCAATCGTATTTAAACCAGTTTTCATGGCTTTTAGCATTGTATTAAGAGTATTTTTTACTTGATTATCATTATTTGTTTCAATTTTCTTATTCAAATCAATTTTTTTATACGCGATTAGATCTCTTAAATAGGAATAAGTTTTCTGATAATATTCAAGGATATCATTCCGGAATATATTAAAAAAAACAGATAGAATCTCAGTAATTTCTTTCATGTCTCAATATTCTTATTTCATTCAATATTATAAATTGAAAATTATATATCAATATTTACATATTATCATTTATGTTTTAAAAAGAAATATCGTGAGTACGTCTTTCATGGAGGGTTCAAGTTTTAATAAAATTGCAAATGAATATCATACGAAACGAAAAAAACCATGGCGCCCACTTGAATTTTTTATAAACTTCTTAAAAAGCAAAAACTATAGTTTTAGGGGAATTCTTTTGGATTTAGGATGCGCGAATGGTAGAAATTTTAAAATTATGAATAGTCCTCCAAATAAATTAGTAGGGATAGATATTTCTCTTAATTTACTCAAGATTGCAAATTCAAATTTAAAAAATACTGTACATTTCTCGCCTAATGAATCAAAATATTTTCAACTTGTTCAAGCAGATATTATTAATCTTCCCATTAGAGATAAATCAATAAATACAATTTTTTCGATAGCAACAATACACCATATAAGGAAAAAATCTGAAAGAAAAAGCACTTTAATTCAAATGCATGAAATACTTAAAGAAAAAGGGAAATTAGTTTTGACAGTATGGCGAAAATGGCAAAAAAAATTTAGAGACTTCTTTCTTTTGGAATGGATCAGAAGAAATTTCTCTCTAGGTTATAAGAATCAGCAAAAGATGAGAGGATTGGAAGAATTTGGAGATAAATATGTTCCTTGGACCCTTAAAAAACAAAATGACGTTTACAATCGATTTTATCACTTCTTTTCTAAACGTGAACTTAAAAAACTAGTGAAAATTTTTAAGATTTTAGAGTTTAAGATAATGGGAGGGCCTAATAATAGAGATAACTTTTTCATTTTTGTTCAAAAATCCTAAATGTCATGACAAACTATCGAATTGTAAGATTTTAGTATATAAGGCTTAAAATTTTCAAATTTATCTCCGATTATTGATGTATGAATATTAAAAAGTCGTTCACTAACATCACAATAAAAAATACAATGTATTACTTTTTCATGATAAAGTCTTTTTCGAATCATTTTAGTCCGATGACCAAACCAAAATGTAATTTCATGACTTAATAACCAGTCTTTTTTTTTTTCTGTGACAACAAGACCAATTGCATTATAAACATCTATAGAATTCTGAACTTCTTTATAATAAAAAAGATTTATTCGCTCTTTTTTCTCCCAACTTATTTCCATTTTAAATTCAGGACCCCAAATTTCATCATAGTCATATTCAGAATTTAGTATAATAAAACCTTGATTCACATCACCTTCATATTCACTTTCTTGAAATTCCTTTGGCATTTTATTGATTTTAACTCCACATTCTGGTTTATCATAAACAAAGTAATTATATTCCATTTCTCTCCCATTTATCTTTCTTTAATTTAAAATTATTTCTAAAATAAATTTAAAATATATAAAATTTCTGTAATACCAAATAGAAAGCTCAATTAATTGTTTTAGATTTAAAAACTAAGAATTACTTTATTAGTTCCTTACCATCTTCAATCCATTTTATAAGCCTTTCTAAAGAAACGCCTTTAATTAAAGTTGCTAATTCATCTGGGTTTTCTTTAACTAATTCTTCTACTGTATTAACACCAAGCTCATAGAACTTTTTTGCAGTTGTAGCTCCTAATCCGGGTAATTCTGTTATTGGTATACCCGTAGGCGTCGTTACTTCCTTTATTGTTTCTATTTTAATCGGTTTAACTTTCTCTTTCTTTTTTGGTTTTGGTATTGCCTTTACAGGAGGAACTTTAGGTTTTTGTGTCTTTTTTACTATCCTTTTTTCTGATATCGGTTTAAATGGAGTTTTATTCTTCTCTTTTTTAACAAATGGCTCTCTCTTTTTCCCTTTTTTCTTTGGAACCTCAATTGCTTTAAGTTTTTCAATGTTCTCTGAGTGAACAGAATTTCTAAAATAATCGATCTTAATATTTAGCTCCTTTAATAGGTTAATCGATTTACCAGCTTTCTTAATTTCATTTAAAGAAAAACCACTACCTTCTCTTAAATGTTTTTTTTTAGAAGGACTTTTCACATCGGCGATTGGTTTTTGTTTGATCTCCATAAATTAATCATCTATTTTAAATAACAATTTTGATAAACCTACAAAACTTTTATTTTTTTCTATTCACAGATACAATAGAAATGCTCTTTGAGTGAAAAAATCTATATTTTTATAATTTCAAGCTCCTCAAGCTTTTGAAGTATAGGAGTTATCTCAGATTGCTTTTTATTTAAAATTCTTGAGATTTTCAGTGGTGAATTCTTTCCAGAGCATTGTAAAGCTACTTTTAAATCAAATTCATCAATCATACCCATAGATAGAACCTTTTCTAATACCCCTTTAGCAATCAATAACTTTGGAAAGATCTCTGCTATACGTCCCCCCATTGTAAGATTTTCAATATCAGCAATTAAAGTTTGAAATCTACTTTTATCTGTCGTTGTTCTAAAATTCTTTAAGTCAGATTGATGCTTTTTCCAAAACCGATTTGCTATTTTGTGGATCACATCTTCGATTTTTTCTGAATCATCATCGGCATCTGAAATCGAACAAAATAGTATTCTTGATAATGGATGGTAATAAATAAAAATAATTGAATCCTCAGATTGAAGAACTCTATCCATTTCATTCACTCTTCTCCCTTTAACCATAGCTTCTTGAATAACATCAATCGTAGTATTAATTGCACTAAAAAATCCTGTTAGTATATCATCTTGAACTTTCTTTAATTCTTTAAATGTTGATTCAACAAGTGATATCCCGTTATCAGCATCAATTAAATATATCTTATATATCAAAACTCAAAAAAATTAGATTTTAATTAATTATATTAAAAATATAATAATTCACTCTTTTATTCTTAATTTACATTTTTTTAAGGGTTAAAATTAAAAATAGATAATAGTATTTCTAATATAACATATACCTAAATTCTATGATGCAAAATGAAACCTAAATTTACTTACCTAATTTTGTTTCTATTCATTTTTCCTTCAATAAGCTCAATTGAAATGTATTTATTAGTTAACTCTAATATAATAATAAGGTACCCTCAAGTTTCTGATCCCGATTATGGTGTTTCTCATTTTGTGATTTCCCAAAATGTAACTTATCAAGTAGAAATGAATTATACTCTTACTCATACTAGAGTTTCACCCCAGTATTATATTTTTAAAGTCGCTAGATTAAATGATCGTCAACCAAATTCAACATTAACTCCTTATTGCCCTCCTTACCAAAAACTTGAGTATTTTGAGAATAATATCACTGGATGGGATATTATTGAAGAAGGAGTGAAAGATAAGTTTAACAATACTTATGATTTATTTAATGCGACATTGAATACCTCTGAGAAATTAACTGTGAATTATAAATATAATATAACACTTAATGATATCTATTTTACTGATATCAATGAGGGTGATATTGGAACTTATAATCCTGGGGATGAAATACATTCTTTATATAATGTAACTGAAGAGTTTTATGAATGTGACAATCCAGATTTAATAGCACGCTCAAATGATATTGTAGGATCTTTAACTAACCCTGTTGATAAAGCGGAAGCTATTTTTAACTGGATAGCAATAAATATAGATTATGAGAAACAAGATGAAGAAATTGGTGCATATGAAGCATACAACCAAAGAAAAGGCGATTGTTCAGATATTTCAGACCTAATGATTACTCTTTTAAGAATTCAAAGTATTCCAGCAAGAAAAGTAACTGGTTTTCTTATTTCTCGCAATCCTTCACATCGCCCTTCAGTAGGTAATAAGTATTTCTTTGATCTCAATTATGTAGGTGCAAATGAAACACATTCATTTACAAATGAAATTTTAGGGCATGCATGGGTTGAATATTACATCCCTGATATCGGGTGGATAGCGTGTGACCCTACTTGGAAACAAGGATATTTTAATGGAATAGATTTTCTTAGATTCAATGTGAATGTGGGGGCATGGTTTTTTTTACCTGGAGCAACCCCACCTGATAATTATGTTTCTGAATTTCCAATGCTTCCATTCCCAATATGTAACGATCATACTGCCTATGATTTCGAATACACAATTAAAGTAACCGTACTGCAAACAAATCTTAGACCTCCCCCTACTCCACCAATTTACATTATTATTTTTACAATGATAGGACTATTTGCAATAACTACACTCCTGTTTCTATTACAACGTAAAAGAGCTAAAAAGCTAATTCCATACTACAATAAATAACCTTTTTTTTCTTAAATATAAGTATGAATTAATTCAATCAAGTTTTTCGAAAACTCAGGTAAATTTTTTTCAATTTTTTCTATTTCTAAAGATTTTTCTAAAAATAAGAGGAGGTATAAAGTATATTTTTCAATAGTAATTTTTTTAAAGATCACTTTTTTAGACTCATCAGCGATTCCAGAAGACACAATAAAATCTTCTTCTAACAGTTTAAATTCCTCAAAGGTTTTGTAAAGATTCTTATAGTAAGGGGCAATTATTTCAAACAATTTTCCAGATATTTCTGTTTTAGAAAAATTTGATAAGATTAACCCATTTTCATTAAGGAGTAATATTGCATCTGAATTAGTTTTCCTAGCAAACTTTTTTAATTGATTCCTAAATAATTCACGATTAGGGCTTAATTGAGACAAACCAAATGAATACGCTGAAATAAGACTCCAATGATCAAAAATTGAAGTTTGGAAAATCTTAATGAAAAATCTATCAGAGTTTTCCTTAATAGTATCAGCAATTATTTCCAAATTTTGAAAAATTTCCTTAGACCCTTTAAGATCTGGGTCAAATTTATTAAGACATACTACAATTGGGGGAAATTCATCCAAATCTATCAATATATTTAAAATCCTCTTAAATAGACTAAGAGCTTCTTCAATTCTCTCAACATCTTGAATGTCAATGAAAAAAAACATTAAATCAATATTATATAAATAAACTTCACTTTGTTCGAGATACTTTTCTCGATACTTCTCTTGACCTCCCAAATCCCATATAGAAATTTGTGAATTTTGTTCTTCAAAAATATTTTCTTCTGTTCTTTCTACTCCTTTAGTTGGCATAGATTTAATAATTTCAGAATACTTCCTTTTTATACCTAACATGAAACTAGTTTTTCCCGCTTTATCTAATCCAGTTAGTAAAATTTTTAATTGTCGTTTTGTAGAAAACGGATCTTTCAATTCTTTAGTGAACTCAATAAGTTCTTCTCTTAATTCATCCATGATTATTTCTCGTTCATCATGGTTTTTATTAAATTGTATTTGTGTTGCGGCTTTATCCATTATGATTCTTAAGTATTTCATATTCTCATAGAAGAACACTTTATTATCCTCATCTATTAGTACCGTTATTGTCGCAGCTAAGGCTTTACCTCGAGCTGTATCATCAGGTATGAGGAAAAAATAAGTTAATCCATTTAATTTTAAATCAGGGAAAGGTAATATTCCAAAATAATTAACTCCTTCTGTACCCATCCCATCTTGATAAGTTGCATCTCCCATCAATAGGCTGATGGTTTTCATTGCAATTAAAAGTCCAGCTTGCTCACCTAGATCCTCAGGCCATGATATTTTTGGTGTAGGACCATTTTCATCAAAAATACTCAGAACAATTGCACTAATAATATTTAACTTTGTATCAGTTACATCTTTTATTATTGGTTTCCGCTCTTTTTCTTTTGTCTTTGTCAAGTAATCCCCATTTATTTTTTAAGAAAGTTTTTCACTAATAAAGTTAAATAGGTTTTTAATTTAAAATATTATAAAATCCAAATATTATTTTATTATTATCAAAATAGTTATTCTTATTAAATACTTTTTTTACTAAGGTAGTTAATTTATCTTAAACATAAAATTTTAAATTTGATATTTTCGAATCCTTTAAAATATCTAATAAGAAATCTTTAATGTTAATTTTACTTCTTTTTAAATCTTTTAAAGAAATATTGGTAAATGCTCCTTCATGAATGAATTTATGAAAACCTTGTTGCATTTTCACTCTTTTTAATAAATCTATATCTACATCTTCACGAAAATGAATAGAATTAGTATAACTTTTATTATTTGAAGCAATACTTACTTCTTTTGGAAAATATTTTGAATCTAATTGACTAAATCTGTTTGAAGCTTTTCCTGAAAGACTTTCACTCAAAATAAAGTTTTTCTTATGTTTATCAGATAATTCTAAACATATTCGATTAATTTCAGTCAAAATTTTTTCACAAAGTTTAATCATTTCTACGTTTTCATGAAGATCATAACTAGTTAAATATTTAATTGCTTCATTTAATCCTACTAAACTCACGGATAAACCTTGATTTTCTAATTTGAATAATGCTTCACCCTCAATGAAAATACTGCAAAGTGGCAGATGATTTGAATTCATTCTTTTCTTTATTATGTCATATTTTTTTAATAAAATATTTGAGCATAAAAACAGTTTTGATGTTAATAATTCTAAAAATTGATCTTCATCTTTCGTTATATACGCATATCTGGGTAAATTTAAAGTAATATCCTGAAGTATTCCATAACTAAGATATTTTTCTGTAGCTAAGTATCCTAAATTTTTATATCTGAAGGAGCTGGGAATATTCATTGAGAAATATAATGTTCTCATCACCTCAATTTCATCCCAAAATTTAGGATAAATGTATTCAATCAAATTCGTAAATTTTTGATCCATTAATATATAATGTTTTGGAAATGAAAGAAGAGGATATTTTTGAGATATATTTTTGAGGGCAGTTAACAATGCTTTAAAAAATTGATTGGATTGATCTTCATAATCTCCGTATTTATTTTTTATATTACCACCTGGAGCTACTGCGGGTATATCTATCAATTCCAAGAAAATAGGGATTGATGAAAAAACTGATATGGGGGGAACAACTCGCCCAAATGTAAGAGACAATAGATTGTTATTATAAATGAGACTTTGGACTTCTTGAATTATTTCTTCTTCAGATAAATTATTCAAATATGGTGCCAAAAAAGTATTGATAAAATTAAGGCTTTGATTTCCATAAAATTCATTTTGTATAATTTCCAACCACTTTATTAATTGATACATAGCTGATTTTAGATTTTTTGGAGGTTTAAATCTATAAATTCCTTTTAAATCTTTAATAGGAGGAATCCCATTTTTTAATATAATTCGAGGATCCCATACTTGGCTAAATGGTCTTAGAACAAAATAGTTTAGACCATTAATATGAATATCACCAGCAAGATGTGCTTTTGATTCCTCACTTTTTAGTAGCCTTAAATGGGCATATTCTTCAGCTATTTGATTTGCAGACCAGTGATGTATTTTTTCTGGATTTATCCATTCATCAGGTTTAATACTTGGACCTTTTTCAAGTATTTCTTCATAATCCATTAATGGCATTCCGATTCTAGTATATAATTTCCGTTCATCCTCAAAATGTTGTTCTGACAATATTGAACAAACAATTTCTCTGATATGCGGTCCTGAAAGAAATTTAATACCTGAACTAATAATTCTTCTAACTACTAATTCTGTTATATATCTTGTATCTTTTTCACTCATTCCTGTTTCTTTTAAAATGCTTTCAAAGATTTTTGATGGATCAAAATCTGCGATTTTCCCTTCTGTTCTAAATACTTTTGGTAATAAGTCCAAGTTTATTCTCACTCCTTAGTAATTTTTTGATTAGAGTTTTTTTAAGATTAACATTGATTAATAATATCTTCATAATTTAAATAAAAAATTATTAACTGATTAAATTTAATTAAGTAATTAAGATCTAAAGAAATGTTTTATTTTTAGTGAAGATCTATTGTTTTTTATTTAATATCTAAAAATTTCTTAATAAAAATTATTAAAAAACTCTTTATTTATCATATTTAAAATTGTTCAGAATTTTTGTAGTCTCATTAATTTATTTTAATCTAAAACCATATTTACAACCATGAAGTGTGATCCTCAATTATCATTAAGACAATTCTATAAAGAAATTTATTATATCTTAAGAGAAACTGATACAAACATTAATAAAGTCTGGTGTGAGATCTCAGAAATTTCTTTTTTTAGTGAATTTAGTAATTCTGAGTTAAGAAAGTTCTTGGAAAATTTTGAATTTATATCCCTTCAGAAAGGAAATTACCAATACTATTTAGTTATCAATAAAATATTATTCATAACAAATACAATTAACGTATTAAATCAAGATATCAGAAATCTTTCTGGACTATTAAATTATGATGGATTTGAAGGCCTGATACAAGAAATTCTTTCAAAAAATAATTATATTACAATAAAAAATTTTAGATTCACAGATAAATCGAGTTTTAAATCTAAAACTGCTCAAAAAAGATATGAAATTGATGTTATCGGCATTTATCTAAAATACGTATTGCTTATTGATGCAAAGCAATGGAAGCGGAAAGATTCCTTCGGATCTATCAACAAAGCTGCAGATCTACAATATCAACGCGCAATTGCCTTGAAAAAGAATCCCGAATTCTTTTCAAAAATTATTCAAGATTCGTTAGGAACTAAATTGAATCTTAGAAAAAGATTACCATTTTTATTGATCCCAGTGATGGTAACATTTGAAGATAACAGTATAAAAATTAGTAATAATCAAATTCCTCTGGTTTCTATATATGAATTGAACTCCTTTTTACAAGAATTGCCTAATAATTTATCTTATTTCAAAATTATTAAAATTAATAAATTGAGTATACAAAAAAAATTAAAGTGAAGCTATTAGTATCTCTATTCTTATAATCTCTTTACTTTTTTAAACCTAAATACTCATTTAATTGATTTTTTACAATACTAATTGCAAATGAGATAATTCCACTCCTAGTTTTTGGATGGCTCAATATTACTAAAATCATATCTTTAACACGTTCATTTTCATGATCAATTGGAGCTAGATCCAAAATCCCTTTTGAGCCACGAACAGAAATGAAATTCAATTCACCTGCGTCTAATCCTTCAATTATATCTGATCCAATCATTGAAAGATTCATACCTATAGTTGCAAATAGAGAATCAGAAATTCGACTTGATATTGCCGAAGCCAAAATTGTTCCATCTGTTTTAATAATTGCTGAAGCTTCAATATTTAGATCCAATGTAATTAATCGCTTTAAGATTTCATTCATACTAGAAGGAGGGATCTCTTCCTTTTGTTTTTCTTTTTCAACAATTTTAGACTCAGGAACTTCTAATTTTTTTACTGAAATTTTTTTTGAAAGAAAACCTAACACTTTAGTCATATCTTTTTCTAATTGCTTCTGTTTTAAAGTAGCTGCATTACTTACAGTAGTTTCTGAAGGTATTGGTGTCAATGGAACCGACTGTTTTTCTTTTTGTTCACCAATAACCGAACTTTTCAGTTCTATAAACGCATCTGATATCGCATTCGGAGAATGAGAAGGTGGTTGAAAGCTCCTTCGTGAGTCTATAATACCACCTCTAAATGGTTGAGCAGGAATCTCCTGTAAAACATCGGATTTGACCTTTTCAGACAGTTCTTCATTTGAAAGAGTATCTCCCTCATATTCATCAGTTGAGGATTCCGGAATTTCTTGTAATTCTAATTTTTTTTCTCCAACAACTTCCAATTCACCAGATTCAATCGAAGTTTGTTCATTAGGTTTTAGTTTTTCTTTCTTCTTTTTTTCTGTTTTTATCCTTTTCGATCTTGAGCTTCTAGATGATACTGGTAATAAGGCACCACATGTCCTACATGTATTAGTAATCGCTTCATTATTCGTAGTTCCACAATTCTGACAGATAATCAATATATTTTCTCCATTATGTGAGTATTTTGGTTGATTTCTTCATTCAGTTTTATTTTATTATATTCAAAGTGACATTATATTTTTTTGGTTTTATTCTATAAAATATATGTAAAAATCCATTTTTATTAATGTTAGTAATAAGAAATCTAAGATACAAAATATGCTATTAAATTTAAAACATAATCAATCCTCTTATCTATAGAGGATCTCTTTTAATAAATTCGCAAAAGATTCAAGATCTTCTTTATGAAAGATGGGTTCATCTTTAAGAAGTAACAAATAATATGGCATAGCAGATTGTTTGAGTGTAATTTGCTTAAAAATGAAGTTTTTGCCAAATCTCTGTACTATCATTCTACCCTTGGATCTCTCTTCCGATACACCAGTGTATTCAAATGAATCATGAAGAGTTAAAAAATAAGGCATGCTGGCCGTCAAAATATGCCGGATCTCATCATCTTTATAGTAAGATCCGATTACGAGAGAGTTATCGTCAATTACAACCATTCCTTCTGAATCAACTTTCTTAGCAAATTCAACGATAGTTTTCTCAATTAATTCTGATTTTGGATATAAACTTAGCAGAATTTCAGACATAGCAGTAATAATTGAGCCAAAATCATAAATGGATGTTTCGTAATAATAAATTTCTTTATATTTTGTGGCTCTAAGTTTATCCTTTATATCTATTACAGTTGCCTCCATTTCATTTTGAGCACTCCTTCTGAGAGCAGGATCATATTTATGAAGAAAAACGTATATTGGAGGTTCAATATCTAATTTTTTAAATTGTTCTATTACATCTTTAAAATAACTTATTGCTTCTGACATTCTTGGTTTATTTTGAACATCAATTACATATATCGCGATTTCTGTTCCCTCAAAATATTTGCCAGGGTTTTTTAAATACGCTATTCTATAAGCTAATTGTCCACCTAAATCCCATTCTGAGATTTCTTTGCCTAAAAAATCGAAAATTCTTCTCTGTGCACCTCTTGTGGGAGATAGGATTGCTATTTTGGAAAATTCTCTCTGAAGTGATAAAATTATGCTTGTTTTGCCCGCATCATCAAGTCCAGTAAAGAGTAGCTTATTCGGGGCTACTTCTACTTCTGGTTCTTTTTTTTTTAAGTATAATATTGATTGTTTAAGATCCTTTTCCAAAGTTAAATTTCACCTACTTTAAACTTATAAAAGTAATTGGCATATAAATATATTCTTTTTGTAAGATAAAAAATTATATCATCCTTTATTTAGATTTTGCATTATGCAATAAATTGTTAAGAAATAGATAAATTAATTAAAAGCTCTGTAATAAAGGTCACTATGAGAGAAATAAATAATATTAAGCTTTACGATATTGTAGAAATTGTTAAATTTTTCACTAACGGTGAAACAGAAGATAGTATCAGAAATCAATTAGAAACAGGAAAATTGAAAGGAAAAAAAATTGATGAAGAATGGTATGCTACTAAGGAGGATATCGAAGATTTTGTTGGTGAAAAGAAGAGGATAAAAATTTTTTTCACAGATCCTCAAGAAATTAATCTTAATAACCTAAACTTAGAAGGACGAATTTTAGACATAGGAGGAGGGGGAGAAGGTATAATAGGTCAATTGAAAGGAGACAATGTTGTTTCAATAGATCTTAGAAAAAGTGAACTCGAAGAAGCTCTTGAGGCTGGTGATACTGAAAGCCTTAAAATCATTATGGACGCTAAGGATTTAAAGTTCCTTGATAATACTTTTGATACGATAACGACTTTTTTTTCAATTATGTATGCCCCTAAAAATGATTATAAGAAAATATTTGAAGAGATTTATAGAGTTCTAAGAAAAGAAGGGGAATTTATAATTTGGGATCCAATTATACCAAAAAATATTAGCAAAAAGAAAGAATTATTTGTGATTCTAATCAAAATTCAAATTAAAAGTAAAGAAGTAATAACTGGTTATGGAACACGCTGGAATAAGGAACAAGATATTAATTTTTTTATAGAATTGGCAAAAAGTGTGGGTTTTAAGATTGTTGATCAAAAGTTAGAAGAACAATATTTCTTTTTAAGAATGCAGAAAACTTAGAAATTATTATTATAATTTAAATCATGTGTTCCACTTTTTTTTTGGAATAATTCATTAATTTTTTCTATTGCTTCTTCAGGTGTTTTTACTCCATAAATCATATCAGATCTTCTATCATCGATTTTTTGATTAGCGATCTTTGAAGACCAACCATCTACTTCTGTCAGTGCGACAATTGGTTTTAAATATATCCATGCAAAAGAAATTTCAGATAAAGTACCTGCTTTACCACTTATTGCTAGGCATATATCACCAGTTAGAACAACAACTATATTTCTAGCTTGTGAAAAAGGACATGGAATAACTAAATCTATATATTTATTTGCCATTGATTTCTCTGTTGATGGGATTATACCAATAGTAAAACCTCCCTCCTCCTTTGCTCCTTTGCAAACAGCTTCCATTACACCCGAAAGTCCTCCACAAGCTATAGCATAATTATTTTTTGCAATTAATCTCCCAATTTCAATAGTTTTATCTCTAATGTTTTTATTAATTTCGCTCGCTCCAATTACACTAACCACGCCTTTAAATTTATTTTTAAAATCAAAATTCATAATATTTTTGCTCTTTGTTATTAATAATTTTTGTATAATTTTTGTTAAGAATTATTCTAATGTTTATAATAGAGATATCTAAAATCTTATAACATCAAGAGTTTTTATTCCATCATTTATTTTTAAAAGATTTTTTTCTTCAATTATTTTCCCTATTGCTTTTGCATTCATTTTATGTTCACTAAAGATTTTAATTGCCTTATGAGAATTATATTTTGGAGTAGTTACTATATAAGAAGTAGTTAAATACATTTTAATATAATCGTCTAAATTATATTCAATTTCAGTTAAAATAGGAGGAATTTCAATGTTGTTAATATTAATATCGGCCCCTACTTCTGAATATTTTATCATTTGTAATATAGTGCCAAAAATACCTCCATTTGAGACATCTTTTGAGGCGTTTAGTATATGTTCTTGTGCAACTACATTCATAGCTTTTCGTTTATTAAGGACTTCTTCTGATGATTTAAATGTGGTTGTATCGTAATATAGTTTACTAGCTTTTCCTACTTGCCCATCAAAGTCAACAACTAATAGTATATCATCATCGATTTGAGCATTTCCAGCAGAAATGTAATCTTTCCTATTAATTTCTCCAATCATAGTTGAACTTAATTCAAAGCATTCACTATGAACGTTTGTATGACCTCTTATAATTGGAACTTTGAATTTATGCGAACCTTCACATATTCCTTTTAAAATTTCATTACAAGTTTTTGGATCCTTGACAGAAATGATTATACTAGCAGCTAGGGGAATTCCACCACATGCATAAATGTCATCAACACTAACTAAAATAGAGCTAAAACCTGCTCCAAAGGGAAAATTCTCGATAAAAGAAGTACGTATTCTATCAGTTGTAACTAATATTAATTTCTCATCATTTTCTATTGAAGCTGAGTCTTCACCAATATCGGTAAATATTTTAGTACTTTTAAATGAATTTTTATCTATAAATTGAACAATAGGATTAATCTCTTTCTTTTCTATGATATAACGGTTATTCCTAATGCTTTCAGCGATTTTTTTAAGAAACATCTATATTTAAATATAAAGCTATTAATAATTAACTTTACTTAAATTAAATAAAGAAATTTAATACTTTAAATTCATAATTTTTCTGTAAATCTCATGGATGAATTACTTAAAACTTCGATAGTTAAGGGTTTCGTGTTTAGTGTGTATGGTGAGTTAGGTCCAACACCCATCTATGCTTTTCCTGATTTTCTTTCCGAGAAAGAGTTAAAGGAGCTTACTCCAGAGCAAAGGAAAACAGACGATCTAATTTTATCATATAGAGATATAACCCAAATTTCAATAAAAAACTTAAGTCTGTTTATTAGCGATAATATAATCCAAAAAGAAAAAGATCTTGAGAAGATTCAATATTTTGCTATATTACCTTATCCTGATTTTAAAACAACCTCACTTACATATTTCCATTTTATTCGAATAAATTCTGAGAGTAAAGCAGTACCCACAGCTTTTTCAATATTAGTAGAAGAAAATAAGCGAAGTTTTTTATATAATAACATAAATCGAATCAAACCAGTTGTTTTTGAATTCTTTTCGAAATTTGATAAAGAAATAAGTAAAATATATCCTCCACGAGAAGATGTGGAACCTCAGTTTCGAAATCTTTTATCTGACATAATTGAAATTGAACATAGTCCATCTACTCCTATTACAACGCATAGAAAGATGAAAATCCTATTTGCAGGATTAGACGATTCTGGTAAAACCAGTTTCCTTCTTTCAGTAGACCGAAAATATAGTAAGTTAATTGGACTTAAACCTACAGCAGGAGCAAGTATTAAATCTATTGAGGCATTAGGTGCAACAATTTTTCTTTGGGATTTAGGGGGTCAGAAAAGATTCAGAGAGAAATATATAGATAAAGCAGAAATTTATTTATATGAAGCAGATTTAATGTTTTACTTCATAGATATTAAAAATAGAACAAGATTTGATGAAAGTATTGAATATCTGCAAAACTTAAAAAATGTAATAAAAGAATTCAATCAGACTACTCCTATTGTCTATATCCTATCAAAAGGAGATTCAGATATTTTAGATTCAGAAGATATTAAAGATAATATAGAATTTATCAAGAATAAATTAAAAGCTATCCACGAAAACGAATCTATTGAAATGTATATAACAAGCATTTTTCAAATTTTCACTATATTACGTGCATTCTCTTCAGGAATCTCAAAATTAAGTCCTAATAGAGATTTGATAAATCATAATTTAAAGAATTTCTCATTATTGACTGATACTTATTTAACACTACTATTAAGTATTGATGGATTAGTTCTTGCCGATTATTACAGTAATCACGCAATGGAATTAACAAAAATTCCAAAATCAGAAGTAATTAATGTATTTGAAGTTTCAGCACCTCAATTTGCAGTATTGTTTAGAGTTTTCGCACAATTCAAAGCATTGAAGCAAGATGAAGCGGTATTTAAGGTAGCTAATTCAGTAATTGTTTTTCAACGAGTTCAACTAGAAGATAATATTATGTTCTTTTTGTTTTTAGTTGATGATGAAAACAAAAAAGAAAAGATTAAGAAAGAATTATCAGCCTTCTTAAATTACACTCAAGATTTATTATTAAGATATATTTCTTAGAAAATGACTTGTAAGGGACTTCGATCAGATATTTTATTTCTTTTAACTCTTTTTTGATAATAAGAATTAACTCCTGAAATTAAAGATATTGCAGGTACTACGCATCTGGCAAATTTTATCGGCCCAAACAAAATAAAATCACTAGGAGCTGTAGCACAGTAAGTCATTATGGATGCTATGGCCCCACATCTAGCAGTTTCACCATACTTTTTTACAAAATTCCACCCATATATAGCATTAGCTGGTGCAAATCCTGTTGGTAATCCTAATTCTTTCTTAATCAAACCTGTTGTTTCAAAATTGATAGAAATTGAAGGTAAATCTAATACTGCTGTATCTATTATATAGTTTCCGATGTTTGCTTTCTCGGCTTTTGGAATTAATATTTCTTTTAAAAACTTTAACTTTTGTTCTGGTAGGATATATCTATTTCCAAACGTTAGTAATACAGCATTTTTCACACCAATATCTTTTAGTTTTTCTAAATTTTCATCTGAAGTATTTTCATCAATGCTATTTAATATAGCTCTATCTGACAACCCCAATTCCTTTAGTCCTTCCATAGCAGGAATTCTGGATGAATCATTTAATCCATCCACTAAAAACGGATATTTGACAGAATCTGCAATATACTCACATTCTTTTACCAGCGCATCTGGATATGAGCCAACAACGTCAATAACACCTTGTAATTTAGTATCCTCGATAATTTCTGTAAATTCATTTAATTCTTTTTCGAGAATAGCTTTATCAAATTTACCTGTTTTTTCATCCAATAAAGCGGCATGTTTTGCATAAAATACCGTTGCTATCATTACAATTGGATTTTTTCCTGGTGGTCCACCGAATTTAACATTAGCTATTTCTATTTCTTTTTGACTAGTTTCAATACTTAACATAATTCACTTAAAATTCAATTTATTATTAAATATGATTAATAAAAAGTAGATAAAATTTACTTTCTATCCTTTTTAAAAGGTTTATCTTGCATTAATAGTTCAATAAATTCTAAAGTTTTATCATTTGGAATAACTAAATAATCTCCTTCAATTGAATATCCAAAATCTTGCGACCATGAAGAGATTTCTCTTGAAAATCCTTTTTTCTCCATTCTTAAAATTTTACGCATTGATTTTAAATCAGCTTTATTTGTTTCTTCTACCGCGTCTTTTACTTTCTTTTTCCTATTTTGCTTTATTGGCTCGCTAACGAGAGTTCCGGTATAAATTATTGACAAGATAAATTCTGGAATCCATTTATGCATTAATAACACTATTATTGCCGCAATAAAAGAACTCGCAGCGCTAATAGAGATATGAATATCATTCCATTCATAACCAATATAATATAAATCTAATTGGATTAACATGCGTATAATATTAACAACGTAAAAAATGACAGATGATACTATGAGTGCTTTTGTTTTCCGCCATACAATATCCGCTTTTGTTGCTCTATCTTGACTGTGTGGCGTGAAAATGATGATACCGGCGAAAATGCAGATTGCTTGAATTCCAGTACAGAAGGTTTCAAAATAGATATTCATTAGAGGCTGTCCATTTATATTTCCTGAAACAAAATTAAATCTCCAATCATATTTTCCACTTGGAGCAAACTCTGCTTCTACACCCATATTAAAAAATAAATTTAATAAATAGGTTGTTTGTTTTACAACAATTTCATGCAACCAATAATTTATTCTTTGATCAAAAAACAAATAAATAAGATAGGCTGATAAGGGTGCTCCGATTGCGAAAATTATCAATGATCTTATAGAAAAAATATACTTTTTCTCATTATATTCAAGAATAGGTTTCTTAATACTGCCCAATTCTTTAAGCCTTTTCATGATTTTTGCCCTCTCTTTCATTTGAATGCTTTAAATAATAGTGATACCTATCAACTATTACATAATTAAGAATAATTAATAAAGGAATCATAACTATTCCAAGATTTATATGACTTGCTGACTCTAGCGTTGGGATTGTTAATCCGATCACAAATGCAAATAACAGGTTGATTGTTAGCATTACCCAGATTATTATCTTTTTTAGTAACAATTGCTTCATAATAGATGTTTTCAAGGCGTTAATACAAATTTAAAATAATTCTTTATTAAAATTTTTTATTAAAAAGGTGAATATGAAATTCTATTTAATTTAATGTCTTATATCTTTTTTGAACATTGTTTCTAGAGGTTACATTTTATTTTTTTACTTTCTTCTTTATAAATTATATCGTAATAAAGCCCATCTAGGGACAAAAGACGTTCTACGCTGAAAATTGCCGAAATTTAGACGAAAAAGTAGAATTAAATAGAATGACGACTTAATATGTAAATGTTAATATTTAGGAGTAAGAAAAATTTAGGAGTCCATTTATGGATCTGAACTTTTCACTAAAAGATAAAGAAAGAACCTTAACTTATACAGTTCAAAATATCGTTGTGAAAACAAGCTTAAATGTTGAAGCAAGTGTCGACTTAAACAAGATCTCAACGGAATTACAAAATACTGAGTATAATTCTGAACGCTTTCCAGGTCTTTTTGCTAGAATAAGACATCCTAAATGTGTAATTATTATATTTAGGAGTGGAAAACTAATATTAACTGGATTAAAATCATTTGAAGATATTAATTTAGCAATAACAAGGTTAATTTTAAAGTTAAATGATATTCTAGAGTATCATATTGATAGAAATTCGGTAAAACCTATTATTGTAAATATCGTGGTTACTGCAAATTTTTTCAAGCGAATAAATTTAGATTTAGCAGCATTAGAATTAGGGAACGCTATTTATGAACCCGAAGTTTTCCCTGGATTGATATATCGCTCATTAGAACCGGTAAAATCAGTTTTTTTAATATTTAGCAATGGAAAAATAGTTTTTGCAGGAGTAAGTGAAAAAAAAGATATTAAGCCAGCATTGGTGAATCTTGGGCGTGTATTGAGTAATAAAAAATTATTTATGGAATCATAAAATTTTAAAATTATTTATTGATCATAAAAATAAAATTTTTTTTCTATACTGTATTCTTTTTTTTCATAATAATTTAAAACTAATAGAATATCCAGAGTGAGATTTCTAATGACAGAAAACGATAAAGAAAATGAAAAAGAAGAAAAAAGTGAGAGTAAAACACCAGAAGAGAAATCTAAAGCAAAATTTACTTTTAAATGTACTCGTTGCGATGATTGTTGTGCTGCGAGGGGTCCCATTCCCATAACATTTTGGGATTTAGAGATGTGGGCTCGAAATGGTGTTGTAGCAAATTTTATGCCATATTTAGATATATATCATAAACCAGATGGAGGAATTGATTTAGTGCTAAAACCATTACCACCCCCCTTAGAAAAAACCGAAGAAGAAAATGCCACAAAAGATCCATTTGGTACTGTACCTCTTGAGGAATTACTAAGTGTAAAATGTCCTCTGTATAATAAGGACGAAAAAAAATGTTTAGTATATGAGAACCGCCCTTTAAGTTGCCGTACCTATCCATTAGAATTTGATGGTAAAAATTTTATTGTAGTAGATGCTGATTGCCCGGGAGTAGGAGAAGAGGGAATGACAAAAGAAGAACTAACAGAAATGAGGGAAACTGCTAAACTTATGCATTATGAATTAACTCGCATGAGAATAGCCTTACCTGTTTTAAATCAAATGATCTCACAGAAAATAATGATGGATTTGATGCGACAAAACGTCGAAGCAATGAGCAAAATGTCGGAAGAGGACCGTGCCAAACTTGACGAAATCTTTAAAAAAAGTAGTGAAAAAGAATAAGATCAATTTCTCTTTTTATTTATTTTATTATTTTAATAATTTAAGAATAATGATTAACTATGAAAGAATTAAAAGTAGGAAATTCATTAATTAAATTAGTCCAAGGCGACATCACTGAATTAGATACTGATGCCATTGTTAATGCTGCTAATGCCCAACTCATTTTAGGAGGAGGTGTAGCAGGAGCAATAAAAAGAAAGGGTGGTCCTAAGATTCAGCAAGAATGTAATAAAGTAGGGGGAACTTATGTTGGAGGTGCTGTTATTACAACTGGCGGCAATCTTAAAGCAAGTTACGTAATTCACGCAGTTGGACCTCGAATGGGAGAAGGAGAAGAGGATAATAAATTAAAGAATGCAACAATCAATAGTTTAAAACTAATGGACCAAAAGAACCTTAAAACAATAGCATTTCCAGCTATCTCAACAGGAATTTTTGGATATCCAATTGATAAATGTGCCAAAATCATGATTAATTCTACAAAAGAATATTTAAACGGTAACACTCAAATAAAGGATGTAATATTTTGTCTATACACTACTTCTGATTTTAAGGTTTTTGAAAAGGAGTTAAAATAATAATAGATTGACGTTACTTTTTTTATTGACGTTTAATTTATAATCAGAAGAATAATTATTATTAGTTAGAGAAAATCATATAATTCCAATGCTCTGGAGTTTCTCGTCAACATGAATGATTATAGATATATTAAATTCTTTGAAAATGTAAGAAGTAATGATGTTCCTCTTGTAGGAGGGAAAAATTCTTCTCTTGGAGAATTATTAAGTTTTGGAATATCTGTTCCACTTGGCTTTGCGGTTACTTCAGAAGCTTTTGATTATGTTTTAGATAGTAATTACTTTACCATCAAAGAAGAAGAAATCTCACTTCGAAAACTAATTGCGAGAGATATTAATAGAATATCGGATGAATTGAAATCAGAAGATATCAGAGCGGTTGAAAAAGTTGATAAAATTTGCGCCAATATCAGATATGTTATCGAGCAATCAAGAATTCCTGATTCGCTTGCTGATGAAATCTTAGATGCATACAATAAATTGAATCAAAAAATAGGAGTAGAAACTACATTTGCTGTACGAAGTTCTGCTACAGCTGAAGATCTACCTGATGCATCGTTTGCTGGACAGCAAGATACACATTTAAATATATCCGGAGAAAAAGAGATTTTGGAATACATCTTAAGGGATATGGCATCAGTATTCACTACTCGAGCAACAATGTACCGAGAAAGAGCTGGATTTGATCATTTTGCTGTGAAATTATCCGTTGGAGTACAAGAAATGGCAGGTGGACTCGAGGGAGTTAAATCCTCCGGAGTTATGTTCACTGAAGATCCAGATTCTGGGAATCCAAATGTTGTCGTGATAAGAGGCACATGGGGTCTAGGGGAATTAATAGTACAAGGAATTGAGAAAGGAGATGAATTCATCGTTTTTAAACATGATCCTAAGCAACTGAGAATAATTCGTCATGAACTTGTAAAAAAGGAAAAAATGATGATTTTTTCTAAAGGTAGAGAAAAAATAGGAACAGAAGTTGTTAATGTACCACAAGAGAAACAAATGCAATACTGTTTAACCGAAGATGAGGTTTTGATTTTAGCTGAATATGCGCAAAAAATTAGAGAACATTATGGAAGAAGAATGGATATTGAATGGGCTGTTGGAAATAATGGTAAAATTTATATTGTGCAAGCTCGTCCTGAAACAGTTCATAGTATTAAAGGAGATGTTGAAGAGATTTTTTATCTATTAGAGGATCCAGATAAATTAAAAGCAGAAGGTCTATTTGTTGAAAATACAGGTATTGCTATAGGTAGAAGAATTGGATATGGAAAAATTAAAATAATAGAAACTATAAATGAAGCACATTTGTTACGAGAAGGAGATATTTTAATAACTGAAGAAACGAATCCTGATTGGACTTCATATATGCAAAATTTAGGTGGTGTAATTACAGAACATGGTGGACCTACGTGTCATGCAGCAATCGTTTCAAGAGAATTGAATATAGCATCTATTGTAGGTGCTGATGATATTGTCCAAATAATGAAAGAAAAACAACGCAATGGATTGGAATACCTGACAATCGATTGCAGTGAAGGAGAACCACGTATTTGGCTCAAGGATGTCGAATTTGACTATGATGTAATTGAATTTGCTAAACTGCCTTTCACTAAAACCAAAGTTTTGGTAAATCTAGGTATACCAAAAGGAGCTTTATCTTCTGGTAAGTATCCCGATGGGACGGGTTTAGCTCGATTAGAATTTATTATAAATGATGAGATTCAGATTCACCCAAATGCTTTGATTGATTTTGAAGCTCTTATTATGAGACATGATGTTTTAGTTGATCAAAGAAAAAAAATAGAAAATATTAAGAAAAGTGATTTACATCATAAAGATCCTTTCAGTCAAGAAATCTTAAGGTTAAAGCAAACTCTTGATCAAATAAGGAAATTGACAATAGGTTATCCTGACAAAGAGGAATTTTATGTAGAAAAATTAGCAGAAGGAATCGCTACTATTGCCGCAGCAGTATGGAAAGAACTAGAAGATGGTAGTATTGCCGAATGTGTTGTTCGACTTTCAGATTTCAAAACTAATGAATATGCAAATCTCATTGGTGGATGGATATATGAAGAAGATGAACATAATCCAATGATGGGTTTTAGAGGCGCATCACGATATGTTTCTAATGATTTTCAGAATGCATTTATATTAGAATTAAGAGCTATTAAACGAGCTCGCGAATGGGGATTAATTAATATTGTTCCAATGGTTCCATTTTGTCGTTCTCCTGAAGAGGCTGGAGAAATCATTCAAATTATGGAGAGTGAAGGGTTATTCAGAGGTAAAGATGGTTTAAAAATATATGTTATGGCAGAAATTCCTTCAAATGTTATATGTGCTGATTTGTTTTGCAATTATTTTGATGGATTTTCTATTGGCTCAAATGATTTAACTCAATTAGTATATGGAGTTGATAGAGATGAAGCAAAATTAATACCAATTGCAAAATCTTATTCTTATACAACAAATAGTGAGGCAATTCGTAGAGCATTAAGTCAATTAATAAAAGTTGCACATCAATTTAATAAGAAAGTTGGAATATGTGGTCAAGCTCCAAGTGATGATCCTGACTTCCTTAGATTCCTAGTAAGAGAAGGAATTGATTCAATATCATTGAATTTTGATACTTTTGCTAGAGGAAGATTGAATACATGGAGGACAGAAATTATTGAAGCTAAACTTGATGAAGAAAATAAAGCTCAATCTTACAAATTCTTGAATGAATGTGATAAATTAATTGATATAATTCGAATTCCTCGTGGTAAGCTCCGTAATATGGTAAGAAAGCAAGGGAAAAATGTAGTTCAAAACCTTCTAACTTCATCTGCAGAATTTGATCAAATTTTCAGTGCTATTCAAGAACTCTCATATGATTTTATTAAAAATATAGATCAAGGAAAAATTAAGAGCTTTAGTGAATTCTTTAATCAATTTCAAAATCAAATAAAAGAATTTGATGAAAAAATCCCAACATTAAAACGACAAATCCGTGAATTTGGCATTTATTAAATAATTGTGCAAAATCAAAAAAATTATATTTAAAAAATAATTTTAATCTATAAATTTCTATTTATAAAATACACTTTTTTTGGTGATTTTTTAATGCCAAGGGCACTAACTGATGAAGAAAAACAAGCCTTTGAAAATGTTGAATACCTCTTAAATGGAATGATAAATGATCGTAGTGTGCCCCGAAATATTAAACGAATCGCACAAAGAGGCATTGATGAACTACATAGGGAAGACGAAACACCTGGTGTTCTTGCAAGCAATGTAATGTACATGGTGGATGATCTCTCACAAGATCCGAATATTCCCTTCCATGCTCGAACTACAATTTACCGAATTATCTCTCTTTTAGAAAAAGTTAAAGATTAATCCTTATTTTTAAAATAACTGGACTCATACTCATTAAATGTTCTTAAGAGAGAATATATATTATCCTCACTTTATTTTACTTAAGAAGGGAAGGTAGTCTAGATTGGTATGATACTTGGTCCGGGACCAAGTGGTCGGGGGTTCAAATCCCCCCTTTCCCATTATGACTAGGATTTATTAAATAAAACGATCATATAATACATTAAAAAAATAATTTTTTACATTAACAAAAAAAAAATTAGAGGAATTTTCAATTTGATTACAGATATTAATGGATGGATTGATGGAATTACAGCATCTGGAGTTGTAATCTTTGGCATAATATTTGGTTCATTTTTTATATATCGAGCAAGGAAAACAAAAGCTAAGCTACTTACGTATTTAGGTTTGGCAAACATGCTCGCTGGCCTCATGTTTTTAGGTGTATTTATAGATTTTCTTTCTGTTCTCATATTACAGCAAAATATGCCTAATAATGGGATTGTGGCAATATTATCATATATTTGGTTCGCCCCTGTAATAGTAACGGCGATGTTCATAGGTGCCCAATTATTAACTCCAAAATTAAAATTGTATATTATTATCATAATCTTAGCTGTTTCAGTTTTCTTTGAAATTATTGTATTTTTATATCCTTTAGAGTCTTTTAATTTCAATCCACCGGCACCTACCCCTGCTACAGAAAATTTAATCGATTATAATGTAAATATATTCACTCTTGCGGGATTATTAATGGGAGGATTATTGGTATCAGTTATAATTTTCTTAGGATTGGGTTTCATCTATAAAGCATTTCAATCTTCAGGTGCCATACGTAAAAACTTTCTATACCTTTCAGCGGGTTCTTTATGCTTTTGTATTTTCGGATTTTTAGAAGGTTTAACCGTACCAGGATTTACAGTAATTATTGTGAGAATCGGTTATTTAAGTAGTTTCTGGCTTATGTATTTAGGATTAAAAACATAATCTTAAATCTTTTTTTTTAGCAATTATTATTTATATAAAAAAATTATATTATTAGTTAAAATCGAAAAATTTACAGTATATAAACAAATCATTACATTATCAATCAAAATTCCTAATAACTATGATACAACAGATAATAAAGGGCATTGTTTACGTTCAGATGGACGACGAGGTTGGTCCTAATCCTCAGGCATGGCTTCCTTCTAGACTTACTCAAATGGAGCTTATGCATATTAGCATAAAAGCCTTGACTGTTTTAACTGGAGAGCAAGGTTTAATTCCAGAGTCACTAGTGATTCTTCCATTTACTTCAATGAATTTAAAGGGATTAATCAAATATTTAAAGTGGGATGATGAATCTAGGCGAGGAAATATTGGTCAATCCGCCATTGTTTTACTATTTCAAGAAGATGATGATGTAATTTTTTATAAATATATTAATGAACTTTCTATTCCTTTTAATAACCTTACTCCTGCAATTATAGATTTAGAAAAATCAAAGGCTACTAGAAAGAAATATATGGAAATAATAGAACATCTCGAATTTAATGTTTCAACCCTTTTAGAAGAATTGAAGCAACAAGAGATTATGCAACAAGAAAGCGAAGCTTTTCCTGACCAAAAGATTAAAGACAGAAGTTTAATAGATTATCAATTCAAAATTATAATTGTTGGAGATCCAAATGTCGGTAAAACGTCATTGATATTAAGATATACAGATAATGCATTTAGGAGAAATTACGTACCTACATTGGGGGTAATGGTAAGCGACAAAATTTTTAAAATTGAAGATACTGTTGTACAACTAACTATATGGGATATTGGAGGTCAACAGAAATTTCAAACGATGCGACAACAATTCTATCGAGGATCTGATGCTGTCTTTTTAGTATTTGATTTAACTAGACCAGAATCTTTCAACACTATTCCTAAATGGTTTTCGGATGTAATTGAACAACTTAAGGATCGTTCTGAAGACCTAATGGGATTTATCATTGGAAATAAAAAAGATTTAACTGAACACATACGCGTAAATTCAGATATGATAAATCAAATGGCCGATCAATTAGGTTTAGGATTCATTGAAACTTCAGCACTACTTGGAGAGAACGTGGATTATGCTTTTTCGACAATTGCTAATCTATTGCTTAAATCACGTTATTAATATTCTTTTTCGTGAAAGTTGAGTTTCACGATCTTTTTTGATATAAACGAAAATCTATTGATTTCCAAATTTTTAATAAGTTAAAGTCTTTTTATTTAATAAATAGTTTTGGACTAATATTGAAGAATTTTATAAAACAGTCCTATCTTTTTCCCAATAATGTCAGAAGAAATAATTAGAGCTATAGTTTACACAGAACTCTATGAAGGATCCGGGCCTAATCCCATACTTTGGAGTCCTATTGATTTGGCAGAGAAAATTCGTATGTCAGTTGCTATTAAGTCTATTACTATGCTCACAACAGATCAAGGACTTATACCAAAATCATTGGTAATTCTCCCTTTTCCTTCATTTAATTTAAAAGGAATTGTAAAGTATATAGAAAGAGAGGACAAAACATCTAAAGGAGGTTCTTCTTTATCAACTATCACTGTTTTATTTGATGAAGTTGACGATCTCATTTTTTATAAGTATATAGACTATCTTGAAGACTCATTTTCTAAATGTGCTCAAAAGATAATAGAATTAAAATATCAAAAAGTAAAATCAGACAATATTTTTTATGAGATAAATAATTTACATCTAAGTATTTCAGAGATACTCAATGACTTACATAAAAAAGAAAGATCATTATCAGAATTAGAGGCTTTTCCTGAAGAAGATATCGAAGATAAGTTTGAAATTGAGTATAATTTTAAAATAGTTGTGTGTGGGGATCCTGAAGTAGGAAAAACCTCAATAATATTAAGGTACACTGAGGATGCGTTTACGAGAACGTATATTCCTACATTAGGAGTTAATATCTCGGAGAAAAATATTAGAGTTAAAAATACTTTCATAAAATTGATAATTTGGGATATCGCTGGGCAAATAAAGTTCGAGGCGATGCGGAGACACTTTTATCAAGGAGCAGGAGCAGTTATTTTAATCTTTGATTTGACAAATTTTAAATCATATAAGAGTATTCCAAATTGGTATAAAGATGTAAAGAAAAATATCATACCACTTAAAGATGATCCAGTTGGATATATTTTGGGTAATAAAGAAGATCTTGTTAATGAGAGAGAGGTTAATCCTGAGGAACCAATTTCATTAGCAAAAAAACTTAATTTAGAGTATTTTGAAACTTCTGCTTTAACTGGTAAAAATATTGAAAAAATTTTCTTTCATTTGGCTGAAAGATTACTTGATAAAAACTATTTTGAAGGTGTTTAGTTTGGATTTGGAAGAAATTATATATAAGAGAAGAACTATACGACGATTCAAACAAGACGTAATCCCGTTAGAAACTATAAAAAAGCTAATAGATTATGCTAGAGTTGCTCCTATGGCAAGGAATGTTCAAGCACTGGAATTTATTATCGTTCAAAGTCCTGAAATTAGAAAGAAATTGTTTCCATTAGTAAATTGGGCAGCTTCTTTACCTGAAGACCAAAGAACTCCAGAAAGAGATAGAGAACCTACTGCATATATCATTGTGTTAGTTAATACAAAAGTAAAAAGTTCCTATGTTGATTTTGATGTTGGGGCAGCAGTTGAAAATATCCTACTGGGGGCAACAGCTTCTGGGCTCGGAAGTTGTTGGATGGGATCAATAAAAGCAGAAAAAATCCGGGATTTATTACAAATTCCAAAGTATTATAATATTAAACAACTAATTAGTTTGGGGTATCCTGATGAAGAATCAATAATAGAACCTTACAAAGACTCTTTCAGATATTGGAAGGATGAAAATGGTCAAATGCATGTACCAAAACTTAGTTTAGATAATATTATTTTTAAGATTTTTTAATTTTCTAAAATATAATTCTTCATAAATTTTCTCTTAAATTTACTTAAAGTGGGACAACAATATGAGTTTCTGTTCGGGATACTCCTCCAAGACTATGAATTTTAGCTAGAATAGTTTTAGCGATGGTTTCAACATCTAGCCCTTCTACTTTAACAATAATATCAATACCACCTGTAACTGGGTAAACTTCTTTAACTTCTTCTATTTTTTGTAAACCGTGAACAACAGATTCTACATAACCGGCTTGTGTGTTCATTAAAACAAAACATATAGTCAATTTTTTACATCTCTTAATAAAAATTATCTTAATTTTATATTGTCTTATAAATTTAAAAAGGTTATATTTTAAAAAAAATTCTACTAAACATTTATTAACTCAACCAAAATATTATTTGAGACGATTTAACGATACCATTTATCTTAAAAGTTAAGGTATTAAAATCTGATCGAATAAAAAGTAAAAAAATACCGCAGTTCCGAGATATAATATCATTATAATAAAACTAATTGGAATTTTTAATATATGATTTTTTTCTCTAATTATAATAAAACTAAAATAAGTTGAAACACCAAGGATAATTTCTGGAATGATAATATATATTGCCAAATTTCCAATCACATACACATTTTGAGGATACCAAGATTGCAGTATCCACATGGATTGTTCCGCTATTCCAAAAATTAAAAGTGAGATAATTCCAATGCTAACGTAAGTAATTAATTTTGAAAAATGTTCTTGCATTTTTAATCCTGCTAAAGTAATCAGAAACAATGGTATTGTCCATAAGCCAGCCATATATAACGAAACTGTTCCAATCTTAAGGAATCCATCTTCTGGAAATACTAATATACCAAGTTCAGCAGATAAAAACCAATCTGGCCATATTTGAAATAAACTGATAAGAAAAACAAAAACCCAGATGTTTATCCATTCAAAATGTTTTCGTAAATAACCAAATACAGGTAATATGATATTATATATTACAACTAAGAGGAATAATTTGATTCCCATATAGTTTGTAAAAGGAATTATTATTACTATAATGCAAATTAGCGCAAAAACTAAATGAATAATGATTAAATCTAGAATTTCTCTTGAAATATTTATTTTCATGGTTATGTGAAATCATACACAGTTTAAATAGTATTCATGAATCTTCTTATTTTATCGATAATAACACTAGATTAATGTTTAAATAATAAAAATATAATATTATGAAAGAAATTAAAAATGTTTCCGTAATTGGAGCTGGATTCACTGGGAAACAGATAGCAGCAATCACAGCTTTATACAATTATAATGTTAGTGTTTTTGATATAAATACAAGAATATTGGAAGAGGCAAAACATTATATTAATGGATTAATAAAACGCAGTAAAAAGCATGAACTGATTAGTAATGTTCATTACTACAATAATATTGAAGAAGCTGTTAAAGATACTGATTTAGCTATTGAGGCAATACCAGAAAATATTGAGTTAAAAAAAGAGGCATTTTCTCAAATTGAAAAAAATGCTCCAAAAAATGTCATTATTGCTACTAATAGTTCTTCAATTCCAGTTTCTAAACTTGAGGATGCTGTAATAAAAAAAGATAGATTGTTAAATATTCATTTTTACCCTCCCATCCCGCTACGGCCAATGGCAGACATAATGCGCGGTACCAAAACAAGTGATGAAACATTTAAAATTGGAAAAGAGTGGCTAGAAAGTATTGGATGCCATCCTATAATATTAAAAAAAGAATCACATGGATTTGTATTTAATAGAATGTGGCATGCCGCAAGAAGAGAAGCGTTAAAGCTTTGGGCTGGGGGATATGCAGATATTGAAACTATAGATTTAGCATGGAAGACTTTTACTGGTATGAAAATGGGACCTTTTGTTTTAATGGATGCTATTGGTTTGGATACAGTTTATGCTGTCCAAATGGGTTATTTCGATGAAAGTGGGGATCCTAGAGATAAACCACCTAATGCTCTTAAAGAAATGATTGACAAGGGAGATCTTGGAATGAAGTCTGGTAAAGGATTTTACATTTGGAAGAAAAAAAGGAAAAGCTGAAATTACAATAAAAAAATTTGGATTCAAAATTCCTCGTTTTTCGACAATTTAGTACTAAATTAATACATGAGGATTATATGAAAAGGATAATTATAATTCCGTAATAAAATCATTTTATAGTTTAAAGATAAATAATTTAAAAGTATTAGGATAATTATGAAACCAAATCTATTATCAGAAGAAAAAGTAATAATAACTGCTGCTATTACAGGGGGGGCTCATGGAAAATGGTCAAATCCCAACTTACCAATTACACCTGAAGAACAAGCCAAAGATGCGTTAGAATGTTATGAAGCGGGAGCTACAGTATGCCATATACATGTTAGGGGAGATGATGGTTTAGCAACAGCAGATCTCAATGTGTATAATAAAACAGTGCGTCTTATAAAAGAAAAATGCCCGATTATTACTCAAATTGGTAATGGCATAGGAGCTCGATTAGAATTTGGAGTCAAAGTAAGTAAATCTGGGAGAAGATATGGTCAAGCGCTTAAAATGGCAACTTTAGAAGAGAGACTAAATTTATTAAATATTAATCCTCAACCTGATATGTTTACTATAAACGCGGGTACTTTTGAATTTAGAACCAATATGAGAGGGATGGAAACAAACTCAATTTTCAATAATCCAATAAATTTTAATAAAAAATATGTTACTGGATGTAAAAATATAGGAGCTGGTATTGAAATTGAAGTATATGACACAAGTCATATAGCAAATATCATGGAATTAATTGATATGGGAGTATTCGAACCAAATGAAAAACTTCATTTTAGCATTGTACTCGGGATAAAAGGTGGGGCTCCAGCTTCTGTTAGAAACCTGTTGCATATGGTTGATTTGCTTCCTGAAGGTTCTACATGGCAGGTTGTCACCATTGGGAGATATTGTCTAAGAACGACTGTGATAGCAATGTGTATAGGCGGTAATATTAGAACAGGGTTAGAAGACACTGTTTATTATAGAAAAGGTGAGCTTGTAAAAAGCAATGCCCAACTAGTAGAAAGAATGGTTCGCTTAGCTAAAGAAATCGGAAGAGAACCAGCTAATATAGATGAAGCGAGAAATATGTTAGGACTAAACTGATTTTAAATTATATTAAAAAAAATTAAAAAAATTTATTTTAATTCAGGATGTTTATCTAATTCTTCTCTCATTAATTTGAGTTTTTCGCCATGTAAATCGTAATACTTCCAAAAAAGAATTGAACCTACAAGTGCAATAGCAGGAAATAGAAACATTATTGCTTTCAATCCAAGTTCGATTAAAAATGGATCCGTTGGAATTGGTGTATAACTACTCCAACCGGTTCCAGAAAAAACAATAGCAATAGTAGAAATTCCTAATATCATTGAAAATCTGTGTATAAAAGCATTTACACCATAATAACTGGCTGCTCTTTTTACACCAAATTTAAGGGCATCTTGATCTATCACATCACCATGAATTAAATCAATGTAAAATAACGCCGCAGACAATCCAAATCCTACAGCAAAAAATATTAACATTGAGAATGTCCTACTAATTTCATTATTTGATAAAAAGACCAATGGGAACAATGATAGAATCCACATTGCTAATCCAAAAATTAATCCTTTACGTGTTCCATATTTTGATGCAATTTTAGCTTGTAAAGGCATGAAAATTGCAGCAGAAATAAGAGCTATTGCTAATGTAAGTCCTATTAAGAAAGATCCTTCAGTTCTCCCAAGAACAAAAACAGAAAACAATGGGAACGCTGTTAATAAGACATTTAGACAATACCAAATAAGCATATTCCCAAAAGTAAATTTTAAGAATGTTCTATTTGAAAATGTTATTTTCAAAGATTTAAAAAAACCTGGTCTTTTAGCATGATCAGTTTCTTGTTCTTCTTTTTCATTTACCCCAAAAAAAATAAATAATATTGCCATAATAAGAACAATTGAACCTAGAATTATCCCTGAAATGATATAGTTGGATTGAATTGCAGCAGCTTCTAATGGATCAGGTGGGTAGCTAGTTGGTACTAATGGACTAATAATTAGAGTCGGAAGTATAGAGGCAAGGATTATAGCAATCAATGTAAAAATCTTTATGAAGATATTGACATCTGACCTTTGCTTTTCGGTTGGAAACATTTCAGGAAATATAGCATTTGTATTTACTGAAAACATTGTATAAAACAATTCAAAGGTAAAAATTATAAACAAAAAATACCAGAATTTAAAATTTGATGGCGCTGTATATAAAAAGATCATTATCAATGATAATGGAACAAATGAAATTATCAAATAAAATTTCCGTTTTCCCAATTTACCTTTTTGTTTGGTTCTTTCACTTAATGCCCCTAATAGAGGATCATTAAACATATTCCAAATACCCCATAGTACAAATCCAATCCACATTTCTGCTATTGAAAGACCAACCACTGCGAAATAAAACGTAAAAACATAAATAGTAAATGCTTGATATGTTAGTTGATCGGGGAAACCACTCAAACCAAATAGTATTCTCTCCTTTAATGATATAGTTCTTTCACTCATATAAAATCCCTAATTTTTTTATTAAAGCATCAAAAAAATTTAATTAAATGTATTTAGCTTTTGATCTTTTTAAAACTATATCAATCTTATTTAAAAAATCTAAAATCTTAATAAAATTCATTTAATTAGGAGTAATATTTTAAGCATAAGAAAGGAATATTCTTTTTAATACTAAAAATTAAGAAATTTGAGTTAATATGACTGATTTAGATATTGAAGTTAAATATTTTGAGAAGGGTGGACCTCATAACACGAATAAAGCATTAGAAATCGCAAAAAAATATGCTGATCAATTCGAAATCCAAGATATTATTATCGCAAGTACTACTGGAAGTACTGCATCCAAAGTATTAGAATTCTTCAATCCAAAAAAGTATAATCTTATAATTATTACGCATTCATACTATTTTGGTGGACTTGAAAACCGCCAAGAATTTTCGGAAGAATTGATGGAAAATTTAAGAGAACAAGGTTTGAAAGTTTTCTCAGCGACTCATGCAATGGCAGGTATAGAAAGAAGTATACGGAAATCGTTAAATCAATGGCTACCAATAGAAATTATGGCAAAGTATCTTAGAACAAACTTTAGTCAAGGTACAAAAGTTTGTATGGAAATTGCTTGTATGGCTGCTGATTCAGGTTTAATTAATGATTTAGAAAAAGATGTAATCTGTTTAGGAGGTACAGGAAGAGGTGCTGATACAGTTTGCTTAATAAAACCAATGCCTACAAGTTTATTTGACCAACTGAGAGTTAAAGCTATATTAGCAAAACCATTATAAATCTATTTTTTTCTAATTTTTAATTTAAAGAATTTATTTAAATTAGAAGATCAACTCTTAATAAAACAATTCGTTATGAAGTTTCCGGTTATCTAGGCAAAATATTTCTCTATTAACCTTTTATTGACGTCTTTCACATTATTCCAATTGTTGGTATATTGTATATTATTATAAGATTTATTGGAATCTTATCAAATATTCTAATCAGAAAAAAAATGTAGCAAAAGACTTTAAAACATAAAAAAAAATAAATAGATTTAAATTATATCTAATTTTTTTCCAACTTTTTCGATTGCGCTTAACGCCATTGTTAAATCATCTTTAGTAAGTAAAGCATTCATTTGGACTCTAATCCTAGATAATTCTCTAGCAACCATAGGAAATACAATAGGGGTTCCATATATATTTTCCTCTTCAAAAAGGATTCTTGCTAACTCTTGAGCTTTACCAGGATCACCAATTATCAACGGAATAATTGGTGTTTGAGAGTTTCCAGTATTATAACCCATACTCTGTACTTCTTTTTTAAAGTAATTCGTATGCTCCCAAACATTTTTGACGTGTTCTGGTTCACTTTCCACAACCTCTATGGAAGCATTATTTGCGGCTACTATACCGGGAGGGTGAGCAGTGCTTAATAAATATGTGCGGCTTTTATTAGCACAAAATTCAATTAAATCTTTTGAACCCGCTACAGTACCACCGAAAACTCCAAATCCTTTACTCATGGAACCACCTTCTACATGAACTTTTCCTTGTAAATTAAAATGAGCTACGATTCCTCTGCCTTCTCCAAGCACACCTTCTCCATGACAGTCATCAACAAAGATCATAGCTCCAAAATCTTCAGCTACTTTAGCGATCTTATCTAAAGGAGCCATATCCCCATCCATGCTGAAAACTCCATCTGTTATAATACAAATTCTCCTTGCTCCTTCCTTTTCAGCTTCTTTCAATTGTCGCTCTAAATCTCCAACATCACAATGCTTATAAATAATTCGTTTAGCACCAGATAATCTTACTCCATCAATAATTGAACCGTGATTTAGCTCATCTGAAACAACAATATCGGGTTTTCCTACTAACATTGGGATTAATCCAGAATTTACTGCAAACCCAGTTTGACAAAGAAGAGAGGCTTCTACTTCTTTAAACTCAGCAAATTTTTTTTCAAATTGTTTTGTTAAATCAAAAGAACCTGCAATGACTGGTACTGCTCCAGCTCCAGCACCGTATTTTTTTGTAGCCTCAATAGATGCTTGAATTATTTTTGGATGTGTAGCTAAACCAAGGTAATTATTTGTATTAAGCATTAAAACTTCTTTTCCATCAACAACTGAATGTGGTCTAGATCCTTGTTCAAGATATCTAATAATCCATTCAAGATTGTTTTTTCTTAATTCAGTCATGTCTTCCTTAAGAAAAGCAACCGGATCTCTTTTCATTATATCACCTTAAATTTTTTTGAAATAAGTGAGTAAAATAATATTTATGAGTATTTTGAAAAGTATTTTAGTTTTACCTATACCAAATTTGGGGGTTAAAGATGGGATTATAATAAATAAACCTTTTTTTATGGAATAAATTATGAATTATACATATAATTTAATATGCTAAAATCTGATAAAAATGAGAAGAATACTTGTAATAGGGGCTGCTGGTCAGATTGGATCTGAGCTAGTACCTGCTTTAAGAGATAAATATGGAAATGATAATGTTATAGCGACTGGAAGAAAAACACCACTTCCTAAGATAATCACAGAGAATGGCCCAGTTATATATCTAGATGCTATAAATAAAGATCTTCTTTCAAAAGCAATATTTGAATATGATATTAATACGATTTTTCATATGGCTTCAATATTATCAGCCACAGGCGAGAAAATGCCTCAAGTTGCATGGGACATTAATATAAATGGATTGATCAATGTTTTAGAGGCAGGAAGAAGTTATAATATTGATAGAGTAATTTGGCCAAGCTCCATTGCTGCTTTTGGTCCAACTACTCCTCGGGATAATACACCCAATATTACAATATTACAACCAACAACTATGTATGGAATAACAAAAGTAAGCGGTGAATTGTTAGTTGAATACTATTATAAGAAATATGGTCTTGATACTCGTTCAATGAGACTCCCTGGAATAATTAGTAGCGAAACATTACCAGGAGGTGGAACCACTGATTATGCTGTAGAAATATTTTATGAAGCAATAAAACATAATCATTACACATGTTTTCTAAAGGAAGATACTATCTTACCCATGATGTATATGCCTGATTGTAATAAATGTATGATTGATCTTCTTGAAGCAGATGCGTCAAAATTAAAGCGTCATGTATATAATATTACAGGATTTAGTTTTTCCGCTGGTGAACTTGCTGCTGAAATAAAAAAGCATATTCCAGAGTTTTCTATAGAATATAAACCTGATTTTAGGCAAGAAATTGCTGATTCATGGCCAAAATCTATCGATGATTCTCCTGCGAGAGGTGAATGGGGATGGAATCCTTCTTTTGATCTCGCTTCAATGACAAAAGATATGATTGATACATTGAGTAAAAGGCTTTAAACTTAATACATCATATGTAATTTATTTTTTTCTTAATTGCTGTTTTTTTGTCATAATTTTTTTATAGAGATCCTCAGAATTTTGTGGTGGAATTACTTCTTCTTCTCTTTTTTTGAGTTTTATTGCTTGTTCAGGACAAGATGGCACACATACACCACATCCAATACATCGTTTAAGAATCACTTCAGCTAGATTATCCACAAGTTTTATTGATTTAAGGTGACATCTTTCTATACAAGTTCCACATCCCGCACATAAATCTTGATCAACTTCAGCCTGATAATTGCTGGTAATGACTCTTGATGGCCGTGGTATAAGTTTTAATCTTGCTAATATTTCACAACAACAACCACAACAACAACATATGAATTCTGGATTAAATGTATTCTCAGATTGAAGAGCTAATCCATCAGCTTCTGCTTGTTTTAAGATTTCAAGAGCTTCATTCTTATTTATAGCACGTGCCCATCCTTCATTTATGAACATTTGACCTGTTTTTCCAAAATAAAGGCAAGTTTCTTTAAGTAATGTTCTTTTACATGGATCTTCAAGGAGCTCTTTGCCTTGACGACAAAGACAATTTGTCACTCCAATTGGTTCTTCACTATTTTCAATAACCTGTCTAATCTCATTATAATTTGCAATATATTGTTCTCGATTGATACTTTGTTCTATAGGAATTGTACGAAATTGAAAGATTTTTGAGCCTATTAATTCAGCTCCAAAAGCCGTCATAATATATTCTTCAAAATCTATTAAAAATTCTTTGGTTATCTTGTTTACTTGATATTCAAAAATTCCGACTACAAGTGGAAGATTTGCATACAATCTTTTACCATCTACAATTTGATACTTAATTGTTCCTTTATTTGCCATAGTAGCCAAGATTCTTTCTAATTCTTCAATTGATATCTCGATCTCTTTGATCCGATTACAAATACTCTCGGGAGAATCATATGACCAACTTAATTTTGTGGCGATAATTGCTTCTTTTTCTGTAAAAAGATGTTTCAATACTTTCAATTCAATACCTGTTGGAGTTGCTGGAAGACCTATAGGAAATTGATCTAAATGCATTTGTAAATTACGATATATATCAGTATTTTCAATCATTTTCTTATATTATAACAAAACTCAAGGTATCTAATAAAATGATTAAAATAATATTCATCATATGATTTTTTAAATGTAATCAATTAGAGTTGCAAAAATTATGAAAATCGTTTTCCATGAAAAATATTATAACTCTGACTATGCTTGGGATCCTGCAGCTTCAGCAGGGCGTTTAGAAGGGATTATGAAAGTAATTTCAGAAAATAAAGAATATGAGATCATCACACCTAAACCAGCCTCAGATGAAGATATCCTAAGAGCTCACACCAAGAGGCATCTTCAAAATATAAAAAATAATCCATTATTATATGAATTAGCTTCATTAGCTGCAGGTGGTGCTATCTTAGCTGCTGAAGAAGGGTTTAAAGGTGATGCCACTTTTGCGGTAATAAGACCTCCGGGCCATCACGCCTCATCAGATTCATGCTGGGGATTTTGTTATTTTAATAACATCAGTATAAGCCTTTTAAGGCTTTATTCTGAAGGAAAGATCAAATCTGCATTTGTCCTCGATTTTGATCTTCATACTGGTGATGGGAATATCAATATATTAACAAACAGAGATGATAATTTTATAGTTAAGATTCTTAATCCATATTCTAGTGGTAGGACAGGTTATATTAAAGAAGTAGAAGCATATATCCGAGAACTAGAGAATATCGATATTTTTGTGGCTAGCGCAGGATTTGATGAAGGTATTGAAGATTGGGGCCATAAATTATACCCAGAAGATTATACTAAATTAGGTAGACTTATGAAAGAATATTCTTTGAAATTATGTCAGGGGCGAAGATATGCTCTATTAGAAGGAGGATATAATCATTCTGTACTACCTAAAAATGTAAATTCGTTTTGTCAAGGATTTAAATAAGTTAATTATAAAAAATTTATCGGTTTGAAACGTTAGTTTATAATTAGATTTATATATATATCATGGACACATCCAAAGTTAAGGTTAATTAACTGTCCTTTACCACGCAAATTAGAAGATGGTGAATCTTGTGATGCTTTTATTGAAATATCATATTTTGAAAAAATCATCACAGAGGAAGGATGGAATTATCCTATTATTGTAAAAGCATATTTCAGCACTAATGATGGAGCATTTTATTCAGATGAGATTACTTTAAATAAAAATAATTAGAATTAAGGAATTAACAAAATTAATATTTTAAAAAATTGGAAATATTAGATTTTATTAACTGAAATTAATTGAATTGAAAAATAATTTAAAGGAAGAGGTGAGTATCATTAGCAATTATTCTGAATGGTTTGAAAAAGGAATAGCCTTCTTTAACAACGCAGATTTTACCAACTCTATATTTAATTTTAGCAAATGTCTTAAATTAAAATCAAATGATCCCGAAGTTTGGTATAAAATCGCAATTGCATATAGAAAAATGGGAAGAGCATTATATGCTGAAGCTTGTATGGAACAAGTACTAAAATTGAATCCTAATAACGAAGACATGATAAAGTTACAGGAGGAAATTCATTCTGAATCTTTTAATCAAACTATGTTGTTGCAGTTCAATGTCCAACCTATAAAAGGCATCAAAATAGAGGAAAAAGGAATAAAGGAAAGATCTGAGGCGATTCTTGATTATTTTAGACCCTATTTAATGGCGTATGATAGTGCTATCGAGATTTTAGGAATTGAGACTCAAAATAAAGAGGCAGAAGTGAGGAATGAGATCAAGTTAGAGACTACAGGAGCTCTTGGAGGAATGTATATGGGAATGACTAAATCGATGGTTGAAGGAGATATCCAACGTTCTCTTCAAAACCTTGATCCCTCAATTAGCTTAAAATGGATTGTAAATATTCGTATATAATAGTCATATCAAAGAAACCGATTTGGATTCGAAAATAGAACCATTTCCTCTTGAAATGACATATGCACTTATTTTAAACCACCCCGTTTAGGTTTGCTTAAGGTTCTGCGATCTATAGTTAATTTTTTCTCCCAATTGTGTATCAATTGAAATAAATTGTTTTAGAAGATAAATTTTGATAAAAGGCTGTCTAAAATGCAATTCTTGATAAAGCACATATATATAATTATCCCCAACAATGTTGTTAGGGAAAAAGTGTAATTGCCCTACTGTACAGATTTTTTTCTAAAAATATCGGAAATTTGATTGGAGGTGCGCAACTTTTACTATTTGGCTAGTAGTAATTTTTGCGGGTGTAAGTGTTCTTAACTTCTTAAATCAAGATACTATTGCGTTAACATTTTCTGGAACAATACTCGTCCTATTATTAGTGGATTAATTATTTATATTGTATTGGAGAAAAATAAATAGAAAATTATTAAAAATTTCAGTTCTCTAAATTTTAGTTGAAAATAATTTGGAATTCATGAGATTTTCGTATACTGATTTAAATTCAATGTCCTTGGAAGCCATATATGCATCCACTATTTGTTGTTTAATTGCTTTAGCACTTGAGACCTCTGGTTTGATATCTCGTAGAAAAATTAGTGCTTTGTATACGTCAATTGAAAATAATGAGTCTTTAGTGCTGGCAGAGAATGCAGATGTAATAATTATACAAATTTGGTTATAAATCGTAATTATATCATCAATTTCTTGTTTTTTTAGATGTGATGGAAATTGAGAATAATTTATTGATATTTTATTTCCCTTAATTACTTTATCAAGAACTGAGAGAAACTGTTTCATTTGCACCTTACTCGGAATTTCCTCATAGATTTTGTTAGATTCCTCAAATTTATTTGCGTAAGCTAACATTACAGCTTCTTCTACCCATTTATTGATCCTCCGATCAACCAAATCATTAACACTAATTTTTTCTCCTTTCAATGTTATCACTTTCCCGAATGCAGACTTGTAGTTTTCAAGAGCATTCTTGAAATCTCCGATTTGTTCTTGACAATAACCTATCAGAGCGTATGCTTCTTCGAACATTCTTTGGACTCTTGACCATTTCCATGAATCAACTCCTTTAAAATCTGAAAGAGAATGTTTCTTTTGAATTAATTCATCAAAATATTTAATCGCCTCTTCATACCGAGCTTCCTCAACTAATTTGTGACCTATTCCAATTAATTCATCAACTTTTTTCAAATCTATATCTGTTTTAGCTAAGACATCCTGTTCTTTAAATTTCTGAAATAAATCTTTAATGTTTTCTTTAAATAATTCTTCTGAAACAATGCTAGATAGAAGATCTGGGTCCTGTGTTATAGTTGGTTTTTTTCCGATATTAGTTCCACAATAAGGACACATAGCACTATTAGAATAATTTTTTTCTCCACAATTTGGACAATAATCAGCCGAATCTATTTGTATTTCAATAGTTTCCCTCGAGGGAGGTATAGAAGTTATAATTTTAAGCCTTTCAAATTCTTGTTGTGTATCTTTATCTCGAGGGTTCAATTTCAACGCTTCTTTATAGCATTCTAATGCTGACTTATTTAATCCCATTTTTTTTAAGGTTGCGGCTTTATTACTCCAAGCACCTGAAAAATATGGGTTCAATTTTAATGATTCATTGTAGCTGTCTATAGCTTTTTCGTAATTTTTCATCATATCTAAAGCTAACCCTTTATTATTTAGGACCGCTGAACATTCGGGATTAATTTTCAAAGCTTTATCGTAGCATTCTATCGCTTCTATATACTTTCCCTGTTGGTCTAAGAGCATTCCTTTAGTATTCCATGCAATCAGGATATTCTGATTTGATTCGAGTGACTTGTCTATAAATTTCGTAGCTTCATCAAATTGTTTGTTTTCCCATAAAGCTAGACCTAATAAAGCTAAGGATTCCGAAAAATCCGGAGTGTTTTCAACAACTTCTTTTAACATGTTTATTGCTTCTGATACTTTATCTTGATGTAGATATAACCTTCCTTTATTAAAAAGATTGAGTGCTGATTCAGGAAATTGATCAGACTGAGGTTCTAATTTCATAAATGAATCTCTTTGTTTGATAACTTGAGAAATCATGAATTTTGCCTGATAATAATCAGGATTAATACTCAGTATTTTTTCCCATGACTTAATTGCTTTTTCGTATTCGGCTTGCATTGATAATAGCATTCCATTATTAAACAATAGAGTAATATGATTAGGGTTAATTTTTAATGCTTTGTTGTAATAATTTAAAGCCTCACTAAAATTTCCTAAAGACATATGACTGACACCTAAGTTCCCTAATAATTCAATATCATTTGGATTTATTTCATAAGCCTCATCAAAATATTTTATTGCGTTTTCATAATCTTTATTCTGTAAAAATTTCGTACCATTATTGTATAATTGAATATATTTCATTTCCTCTTCTTTTCTTTCTTCTTTTTCCACTTTACTTTTAAGAAATGTATTATTCGGAAAAAACTTATACAATTCCTTCATCAAATAATCAAAATATATATCCTCCTGACGAGCTATACCATTCAAAAAAATCATCAAGAATCGTCCTTTTTCAGATGCATCTTTAACATTTGTTATCATATCTAAAAGTTCTTGTCTTTCAGTTTTTGGACTTTCTTTATCATAGGCTATCACGCTTAGAATAAATTTATGCATTCCTTCATCTGACAAAATATCTTTAGATTTCAAAATTAAATCGGTGCCATGAGGAATATCTGCAAAAAATCCCTTTACTAGATTAAATGCTTCGAAGTACCGTTTCTGTTTTGTAAGGATAGAGATTGCTAGGAGTGTAAAATCCATTTGTCGTACTGTATCCAAGATGGAAAAATCAGATTGTTTTATCTTTCCTAGAACTGAATGAGCTTTTTTATACTTTTTATTTTTGTAGTGTTCCTTTGCGATTCTAATTATATTATTTAATTTCTCTTCATCCATTATTCTTTAATTTTTTATATTTCTCTAAATAATAAATATTTTTAACGAAAATATTAATTTAACGTACATTTGCTTTCTACTTAAAAGGACGTAAAATCTCTAAAAAAGTTAAATTATTGAATTAGTTCCAATTAAAAATAGAGAATACCCAATCGATGAGAATGAGAAATTATTAAAAGGACAAGATCAGTCAAACAAAAAAAGGTAAAAAAAATTTGTTGCGGATTCATAATATTTCAAGAATAGATTTTATCAACACACATGTAATTTTCATAAGTTTGTCTAGACAATGTGTCAGAAAGGTAGTACACGCCTTAAGACCTTATGGAAGGTTAGATATGGAGAAAGAGATGCACAAGAAGTATTGTAATAAATTATGATTAACTATTCCAAATTTAATGAAAGAGGATTATTCATCTTAAAAAATGAAGATTATTTTAATTCAATATTACTTCTAAAAAATACTTTGATTTGAAACCTAATGATGCTGGTTGTTGGTATAATGTAGCAACTTCTTAGTTAAAAATAATTATAATTTTAAGTATCAAAGCAATAATTTATTTAAAATTATTTCTGTCTATTTGGTTATAGAAACTAGTTATTTTAAAGTCTAATTTTTATTTAATCAAAGAACTTAACAAATTTTTTGAACTTTTGTTGTTTCACTTTAAGAAGTAAAGATAAATTACGGGACTTATTCCTTATATAATTTTAATCGGTTGAGATATTAAAATAAAAAAAAAATTAAGTTTTGAATATTAACGATAAATCTAAGTAATGCTCTTTTTATATTTCCATTGCTATGTTAATTTTAATTCATTCAATTGTTCTAATTGGTTCACTTACTACGTATTTCTTTTGAATCGCCTTTGTACCAGCAACTTTCAGAATTATTGCTCCTATTAATAGTGGTACGAATATAATCAACTTATCCTTGGCGAGCTCCCAATAACCTTGTGCGATAGCTCTTTGAACTGCAGGATCGTTCATAACGTAATAACCATATTCGGATCTTAAATAAGCTATATATTCAGTAAATTCAACCATATCAGATACCATCATAAAAAGAAATATAAAACCTATTAAGGCAAGTATGCCTGCAATCACATTAATGGCCAATTTTTTTTTCCTAATTTCTTCAGTTTCCACTTTTCATCAACCTCCTTTTTAATTGAATATTTTTGATTTGATTTTTTTTTTAATTTTGTTAATTTTAATTTATCTAAACTTCCTTATTTAGTTCTTTGTACGTAACTATTTGAGAAGTTCGAAGAAGAAAATAGAAAAAGAAGAAAAACTCAAAGCATCATTCAATAATATTTTATTTATCAAAATATTCTGCATTCACTCCAATATCAGATACATTAATGAATCTGTATTCTGAAAAATTAAGTATAGGAACGCGATATGCAGTGTTAGAAGGAGGGTATAATTAAAATGTTCAGCTCAAAAATGTAGATTCTTATTGTTTGGGATTCAAGTTAAAAAGAAGAAATAAAAAATTCTAATTTTTAAAATAATTTAATACTTTTTGCATGTTATGATATGAGCTTTTCAGAGTAGATAAATCATTTAAAAAAGTCATATTTGTTAGAACAATGTGCTTCATGCCAACCTTCGCATATTCTTCAATTTTTCCTATGATTTCATCAGAAGTACCATGTAAGACAGAATCATCGCACATTTTATGAGGGATTTTACTAAGTGCTTCTAAAATTGTAGTTCGATCATATTGAGTTGGGATATAATCAATTAATCCGTAGAAATCTTTACCCAGCGGGTGTTCTATTCCATATTCTTTGTAAACTGAGTTTGGAAATGTTAATAACATATTTTTAAGATAAGGGCTACCAATTAATTCATCACATTTATTGTGATCTTCATCAATAACAATATATGCATAAAATCCCGGAGTAATTTCATTAGGGTCTCTTCCAGCTTTTTTTGCGGCATTGTGAATATGTTCAAGACGATATTTGTAAGCTTTAGGATCTGAATATCCGGGAAGCCACCCATCACCTAATCTACCTGTTAAATCTAACATTTTTGGTCCATGTGCAGCTATCCATATAGGAGGATACTTATTTTTCTTGAAAGGTTTTGCTGTTAAAACTGCATCTTTTAATTTCCAGAACTCACCATCGTAATCTACCTTTTTGTCATTTTCCCAGAGTAATTTGATTATTTTTATAGATTCTTCCAACCTGCTAACCGGCTTATCCCACTTTATTCCATATGGAATAACATTTTCTCCCTCACCTGTACCTATTCCTAAAATCACTCTACCTTTCGATATATTGTCTTGAGTAATTAACGTCTGAGCTAAAACCGCAGGATGTCTCCGAAATGTCTCAGTTACACTGGTTCCTAATAATATTTTATTTGTATTCCAAGCTGCAATAGCCATTATTGAATAAACTTCATGAAAAATATGAGGATCTTCTTGGAAAGCAGCAGCCTTAATGAGATCTGGAGTCCAAATTGATTCTGGTGTCCAACCCATTAAATGATCTGCCATCCAAACGGAATCGTAACCAATTTCCTCAAGCCTTTTTATTTGACTAATACCTTTATCGATGGGGCCAAAAATGCTACTTTCTGTACCAATTTTTATATCAGATATATCCATAAAACATCATATAATTTAATTTACAATAATAATAAGAATTATTTGATTTGGAAAAATGATTCCTCAAATTCAGGTTTATTTTGATATCTTCCCATAAATAACAACGGTGCTTTATCAAGATTTTTAAAAAAATATGATGGCACTTTAATCCCTACTTGCTTTAATGCGTCCTGTAAATCTTCTATAGAAGGAGGACAACCCTTGATAGCTATCATTTCATTAATATTGGGATCCTCCTTATTTTCATTATAAATACATTGCCCAACCAAGATTGTTTTATTCATTCCTGGGGTAGGTTTCATAACTTTTCCTGTTAAAATTTCTATATTATCAAAAGGTTGACCTTTCCAAGCCATTTTTATACCTGATAAAAGGATACCATTTAATCCTGAGCAGTATGTACACATTGTCTCGTCATATTTATGATATTTAATACCAGATATTCCTGCTTTTTGATATGGAAGTGGTAATGTATTATTATTTGAATAAATGTAATCCCATTCATGAGGAGAAGCAAGATCTTCAACTTTTTCGCCAAGTACATCAATATCACTTAGATCTAATGGACGATTTCTATCTTTTGCTGCTTGAACAAGATGAGGTACTGCAGAGGGATCAATATCTAACAAATTAGCACCAACAACATCAGCAGCGAAGATATCAGTTGAGGCAATTAGAATGTTATTTCTATGGGCTTTACCATCAAAGGCAGGACCCCTTTCAAGAGTGAAAATTCCATCGATAATTGTTAAACAAGGAGGAATTTTATTTGCTAGTTGAGCAACATTAAAATGAAGATTTCTTACCGGATCTGCACTATGGAACTTTTTTCGTGAAGCAATATTAATTAATCCTTTAAGATTTTTAATTCCTAAACTAACAACGCATTGGGCATGAGTTTTAAGAACAGGAATGTCAATTAAAAAGTCAGAATTTACCATATCTGAATTCATTTTGGCTGTTAACCCTTCTCTCAGCTCAATTTTCTCAAATGGTCTTTCAAAAATATTATATATTTTAATACCATAACGATCTTTTAGAAGATTATAACCAAGCTTCTCAAAAGCATCTTTAGCAGTCTCTTTATCCTTTGGATCTTCTGATACAATTCCTTCTCCAATGGTAATATCATTAATTCCTTTTTCTTCAAGTAAAATTATAACATCTTCTATAACACGTGAAGTTGTTATAACTCCCCATTTTGGTATATCACAATGTCGATTCCAATATACAATATTAGGTTTAATGAAGACTCTTGCTTTTGATTGCAAGTGCTCAAAACCATTCGCAAGTTCAATTAACTTTCGAACTGACTCCAATGGTTTTTCATACTTCACAATAGAGACAATTGATTTGTTCAATTTTTTACACTTATTTTTTTTTTATTAATCTAATACTTAATTTGAATATTAAATATTTTAAAAATTAATTTAATCTATTTAATAATCTAATAATTTAAAACTTAAGTTCAAAGTAGAATAATTACTTTTTTTTTTTATTCCATTCTTCTGCTAAGATTCCCATCATTATTGAATCATGATATTGCCCTTTAGACCAAAAGAATTGTCTCTTTCGGCCCTCTTCTATAAATCCAATCTTTTTATATAACTTTAAAGCTCTTTCATTAAAAACATAGGTGAATAATTCAATTCTGTTCAAATTTACAGTATTAAATCCATAATCTACTAATAATTCCATCGCTTCAGTTCCATATCCTTTATTTTGATATTCTTTTTCTCCAATAGCTATTCCTGCTTCTGCAACTCTATTTTTCCAATCAATCTTGTGTAATCCGCAATTTCCAATCAATATATCTGAAGCATCTTCTTGCGGAATAAGAATAGAAAAGTGAATATTATCTTCACGGTTTTTAAGATTCTCAATCCATTCTTCTTCAGCCATCCTAGTCATTGGACGAAATGGTACAAGATATTGAATAATTTCTGGATCATTAAACCATTTAAGAAAAGATTCTAAATACTCTCTTTTAATAGGGCCTAGTTTAACTCGCTTTCCTTTTAGCATATAAACAAAGAATTAAATTCAGAATAAAAAATTATCTGTCTTAAGTTATGAAAAAAGAAAAGAAATAGTAAAAATTTTTAAAAGGTTATTCCCTTTTTACGAGCTAGAAACTTTACTATTTCAAAAGAAACAATACAGATCAATGAAATCAGGAAACAAACCAACCAGTCAATACCGGTTAAAAACATAAACATAAAATTAATTTCCCATTCAGCTAAGCTAACTTGTACACCAGGAATATACATTAAAGCAATTAAAATAAAAAACAAAAATCCTATTAGAATAAACATAAATTTATTCCTATCTTCTTTTAAGCTCTTTATTAAAGATTTATTTGGACGTCTAATTTGAAAAACAAGAAACGATTCGCAGAAAAATAGTGTAACCATTACCATGGTTAATGTTTTTCCTATAATTCTAATTTGATTTAAATCTACCGTGATATCATATATCTCTGCTGGAAATAGCGGAATAGTTTCATCAGAATACATGTATCCTGGAATTAAGTTTTCAGTGAACGTCTTCGGAATGAAATATACTATTACCATACTTATAGCAAGTAAAATTCCAAATACAAATAACAAGATAAATGTATTTTTTGATAGAATTTCTTCCGAATCTCGTGGTTTTTCTTTCATTACATCTTTCGAGGTGGTATCAAAAGTAAGAATTAATCCTGGGAATGTATGAACTGTTATGGTGAGAAATATCCATTGAAAATAAAAAGCTTCATTTAAGAAATAGGGTAATCCTAAAATCACAAATAAAATAAATTGGACAATTCCCTCAAAAATGTTAATACAAATATAAAAGAAAACAACTGCACGGATTCTCGCAAAGATACCTCGCCCCTGATGGATTCCTGTAACAATAGAGTTAAATGAATCATCAGAAATAACCATATCAGAAGCTTCCTTAGCGACGTCAGTTCCTGTAATACCCATTGCAATTCCTACATCTGCCATATTTAGTGCTAAAGCATCATTTACACCATCTCCCGTCATAGCTACTACTTTATTCTCTTCTTGATATTTTTCAACAATATCCTCTTTATGTTCTGGTGAAACCCTGGCAAATACTTTTATTGGATTGAATTCTTCGAATGATTCAATATTTTTAACATCTCTTCCTTCTCTGACAGTCTCATTTTTATCAATAATGATGTTTATTTGTGAAGCAATAGCGTGTGCAGTAGCAGGAGAATCTCCCGTTATCATCACAACGTCAACACCTGCTTCGTGACATTGTTTTACAGATTCTTTAACTCCCTCTCTTGGAGGATCAAGAATTGTTACAAAACCAATGTAAATCATATCTGATTCACTTACTTCTCTTCCTTCATCTCCTTCGGGCGGAATTATATCCATTGTTTTATAACACAGACTTAATATTCTATAACCTTGATTGGCATAAAGATTTACTATTTCTAATATTTTATTTTTAATTTCTTCATTGAATTCGATTATTGCATCATTATAAATAATTTTAGTACAAAGAGGGATTAAAACTTCACTTGCACCTTTAGTAAATGAATAATAAGTAAGATCACGTTTGTAAAGCTTTGTCATCCTCTTTACAGAAGAATCAAAGGGATATTCAGTAATTGCTTCATAATCATCAAGAAGATAATCACCCATGCCTTTCTGAAATAATACCATAAGTGCCCCCTCTGTGGGAGAACCTATTACATCCCATTTGGGAATAATCCTACCACCAATTTCTATTTCATTTTTCATTAATGCTGAATTGTTATTTAAAAATCCTGCGGTTAATAATAACTTCAAATATTCGTATTCATCAATGTGCTTAACATAGACTGGATTTTTCGGATTATTCATTAGAATAATGTCTCCTTCAGGTATATAACCACTTCCTGTCACTCTAAAGATAGAACCGTTTGTCCAGACATGCTGTATTGACATCTGATTTTTAGTTAATGTGCCAGTTTTATCAGAGCAAACCACACTTACTCGTCCTAAACTATCAACTGAAGCAAGATTTCTGATTATAACACCATGATGAGCCATCGAGAGAACTCCTGTTATCAAAACAATAGTTGACAGTAAGGGAATATTAAGAGGCATTAAATCAAGGGCAGAATTGAGACTTCCTACTATATCAAACCTAGTAAATGCACTTGCAACATATACAATCATTACAGTTATAAACCAAAAGATAAAAATAGTTAATCCCAACCATTTCCCAAAATGATTCATTTTCTGTCGAATTGGAATTTCACTTGTTCCAGCTTCCTCTAATCCATGAGATATTTTACCTATTTCAGTATCACCACCAATTTTTACGACAATTGCCTTACCGGTACCAGTACTGATAAAAGTTCCATAAAAAACCATATTACTACGTTCACCTATAGAGATATCTTTTTTCTGTAAAGCTTTACCTTTTTCTAATTTTCTTACTGGTTCAGATTCACCAGTTAGTGAAGCTTCATTTACTACCATATTATAAGATTCTATTATTCGTGAGTCAGCGGGGATTTTATCGCCTTGATTTAAAACTAACAAATCCCCTATTACTATTTCTCTAGTAGAGATCTCCTGTTTTTGTCCATCTCTAATAATGGTTGACGTAGGCGCAGTTAATTCACGTAAAGCCTTAAGTTTTTTTGTTGCTCTATATTGTTGAATAATAGCAACTATACAATTAAGAAAAACTACCCCCAACGTTAAACCCACAAACATTAGATTTCCCTCTCCTCCAATAACAGCTGCTAAAAATAAAATTACAGATCCAATTAGGTATATTACGATAAGCCAGTTAAAAAGTGGGGCAAGGTAGATCTTAAAAAATCCTTTAGATACTTTAGGTATTTCATTATAACCATATTTTTCTATTCTGTTACTGGCTTCTTTTTCACTCAATCCTATTTTAGGATCAGTTTGAAGATCACTGTAAATCTGTTCTAATTCTAAATTATAATAATTTGTTTCTATAGATACCATAATGGTTCTTTCACAATTTTTGATATATTTAAGAACTAAATGAATTCAAAATTCTAATAAATAACCTATAATAACCATGATTTAAAAAATTAAATATTTCGATATAGGAGAAATTTAAAAAATAATATTTCTTTCTCGAGCAATGTATTTAAAAACTTCAATCCCAACAATTCCAGGTAATGCTAGCAAAATACAAAATATCCAATCAGTACCACTAAGAAACATGAAATTTATTTGGAGATTTAACCCAATTACGTCATTCACGTAGTAATTAACGATATAGGAAAAACTAATATACAATATATGTAGAACCATAGTAAATAAACATACAAGCAATAAAGAAAAACTTAATTCTTCTTTGATACTTCTATAAATAGACTTATTTGGTCTTCTGAATGTCCATATGAAATTGGTTTCAACAATAAAAATTGTGGTAATAAACATTGTTCGTGCTTTCTGGGCTATTAATTCAGAAGGTGAAAATGAATTTATATAACTTATATTGGGATTTAGATTCCATTCATTTAGGGGAATAACTCCACTTAAAGTCAATTGCAAAGAGAGAACTAATCCTAAACCAATTAGAAATGCTTGAATTAATAACATTATCCACATATTTTTATTTAATAATTCTTCTTGATCTCTGGGAGGTTCATTCATTATATCCTTCGGATGTGTATCAATTACCAAAGCCAAAGATGGAAGAGAGTGGACTATTCCAAAAATATATATATGCTGCCAGTTTGAAGCAAAAAGTTCGAATCCTATGAAAGGTTCTAGAAATTCGAAAGTAAAAAATATGATTCCCTCTACAATATTTGTACAAATAAAGAAGAAAATAATTGTTCTGATTTTAGCAAAGATACCTCTCCCTATTTTAACACCTTGTTTGATTGAAGAAAAATTATCATCGGTAATTACCATATCAGAGGTTTCTTTAGCTAAATCGGTACCTGTGATTCCCATTGCAACTCCGGCATTTGCTAATTTTAGAGCAGGAGCATCATTGATACCGTCACCGGTCATAGCACATATCAAATTTTGATTTTGATAATTTTCTACTATTATCTCTTTATCATTAGGCTCAACTCGAGCAAATACTGAAGTTTTATTAAACTCTTTTTGAGGCATACCATCTATTTGATTGCCCGTCGCGACCAAATCACCTATTTTAAAAATCCCCATCTGTGAAGCAATAGTTTTTGCTGTAGCTGGATGGTCTCCTGTTACCATAACCACTTTTATTCCTCCCTTTTGACATTCTTCCACAGACTCTTTAACTCCAGGTCGGGGAGGATCCATAATAGATACGAAACCTAAAAATATTAAATCATTCTCAATTTCCTCTCTTTTTGAATGATCTTTATCAATAATTTCCCTATATGCAATTGCCAATGTTCTAAAGCCTTGGTTTGCTCGTTCATTGATTTTATTTAAAATTAGATTCTTATAATTCTGATCGAGGTCCTTTAATTCCCCATTTAATTCAATTTGTGAAGAGATTTCTAACATTCTTTCTGGTGCTCCTTTTGAAAAAGCAAAGATAATATCATGATCCCCCAGAGTTTTACATAATGTTGTCATTCTTTTTTCTTCAGAGCTAAATGAAAATTCTTTTACAATTTCATAATTTTTTTTTATATCATAAGGAAATATTCCAGCTTTCTCTGTTAATACTAATAATGCTGATTCTGTGGGTGAACCTAACGCCCTTCTTACTGCCTTCTCTTTAAGATTCTTTAATCTAACTTTGACATCTTCATATTCTAATTGGGCATTATTATTTATTACTATTGAGCTCAGAAATTTCATAAATGTCTCATTTTCATTTAGATTAATTGGTGTATGATCTTTAAAGATTTGACCCTCAGCATCATATCCAGATCCCGTAACTTCATACTCTTGTTCATTTATCCAGAATTTTTCCACCGTCATTTCATTTTTAGTGATTGTTCCAGTTTTATCGGAGCATATAACCGAGATTCTTCCAAGGGATTCAATAGCAGACAAATTTTTAATGATAACTCCACTTTGAGCCATAACTAACACACCCGTGATAAGAACTAAAGTAGAGAGTAACGGTAAATTTATGGGTATAATATTCATTGACCTAATTATTGAATCTGTAATTGCTTCTATTATTTCATTTTGAATCAGATTCCCTTCGATACCTAAAATTATTAATTTTGAAGTCAATAAGATAACAAGATTTATTATTACAATCGTTCCGAGAATATATCCTAGACGATTTAATTTTCTGGTTAATGGAATTTCTTCAATGCTACCCATTTCATTTAATGTCTGGGATATTTTACCAATTTCAGTTTTCACTCCTGTTCCTGTAACTACTCCTTTTGCTCTTCCTGTTCGTATAAAAGTACCCATAAATACCATATTAGATTGATTCTGAATAGGAATATTTTCTTTATCTATAATATAGTTATTTTTTTCCACAGGTTCACTCTCTCCAGTGAGAGGTGCCTCATCAATACTAAAATTCATAGATTCAATTATTCGACCATCTGCTGGTATTTTATCTCCTTGATTTAAAATCATAATATCTCCTGGAACCAATTCTTTTGTTTCAATTTCAATCAGCTTTCCATCTCTTAAAACGCTTGCTTTTAAAGCAGATATTCGCCTTAAAGATTCGAGAGCTTTTTGTGCTCGAAATTGTTGAACTATTGCTGTAAACGAGTTAATTATTACTACAGTGAAAGTTATAATTGTTTCACTCGGAGATCCTAATATTACAATAATAACACCAGTGATTAAGAGGATAACAATTAAAAAATTGAAAATTGGGGCAAGATAAATTTTCCAAATAGATTTCTTAATTTTGGGTAATTCATTATACCCTGATTTTTGATACCTTTCATTCAATTCAGAGGAATTTAATCCATTTTCAATATTTGTATTAAAATTTTTGACTAAATCCTCAATAGATTGATTGTAATAATAAATTTCATTAAGTTTCTTAGATAATGACATTTTAATTATTAAAACTATAATTCTAAATAAATATTATTTAATTCATATTAGAGGTTAAGACTTTGAGGATCTCCCAAGAGATCTTTTAATAGATGATACTTTTTCCTAATTGTAGTGCTTGAGAATTTACTAGTGCTCTCTATTAGACTTTGAGTAAAAATCTTTTTGTTCTCGAGACTTTGGCCTATATAGTAAATTAGTCCGGCGGTAAATGCTTTATAATTAAGGTTCTGAACTTGTTGATAAGATATCTTATTCAATATTTTATCAACTAATAATAACATCTCCATTTTAATCTTTTCATATTCCATTTTGTTCTTGAAAAACTCTTGAACTTTCTCATAAGGGACATGATTTAAATCTTTTTGGAATACGATTTTAATTTTAGTTTTTATCTCTTTTTCTAGTTCATTAGGGCCTTTCTTATCTTTAAATATTTTTTCAGTTCGTTTAATTTTTAACATAGCATTATTTAACATCTTTTTATTTATTTTATGTCCCAATTCACTCGAGATATTAATGAATTGCTCAAGCCTTACATTTGTTGTGTCTTTTATTTCCATCCATACAATTGCCAGAAAAATTATTACCATGTTTTGATAATTATGGCGGTGATATTTATTATATTTCAAATACCTGTCTTTGATATCCTTCATTTTAACATTATCAATGTTTAACCCGATTCCATGACTTTTTAATAATTCAATTGTCTTTTTTTGTTCAGTAAAATCAGATTCATAGTCTCTGAACCATTTTTCAAGAGTTTTAATTCGATCATATTTCTCTTTAATAACTGGATCTTGGAGTGCTTTTGAATCGCTCACTCTTATTCTTCTTTCATAATCTCTCTGTGAATCTGTAAAAAAATCACTCGTTGATACTGTGTCTTCAAAGGCTACATTATCTTCCATAATTAGTCCGCAATCTTGGCAAACAATGAACCCACTGTCTTGTTTGATATTCTTATGTGAACACTTTACGATTTCCGAATCAGATTTTTCTTTGTTTTTCAATCAAAAACCAATACTAGAGATTAATTACACTTAAATAGATGTAAGTTAAAAAACAATAATATTAAAAATTTTTATTAATTTCAAAAACAATAATAGTATAATTGCATAAAAAATTTTCTTGCTTTTTTAAAAGAATTAAGTGTGTGTGATATGAAATACGAAAAAGTTCTTAAATTTCTTGAAATCATTGGTTCTATTTTTATAATAATTTCTCTAATTGAAGTCGCGTATATATTATTACTGAATTTTACCCCCTTTATTCTTGATGGAAATAGAATCTTACTCTCGGAATTTGTGTATTCTTCAACAATTTTTCCATTTTCAGGCACATTATTATGGTTATTTGTGATTATTTCGGTGGTATGTTATTTAATTCTAGGGATTTTCATTTTTAAAGTTTCATCAAAAAAGGATATTGAAAGTAGTTCATTAGCAAAACTTATAGTTATTATTGGGATGGTAAGCCTATTAGGAGCTTTTGTTAAAATGGATTTTTTAGTGTTATTGGGAAAAACTAATATTACTACAACATTTACTACCATCCCGCTTCAATTTGCGCTTTTTAGTCCCTCTATTACTGCTTTAATGCCAGCAATATTTTGGATTTTCTTTCTTTCTGTGAATTGTTTTTTTCTACTTGCTGGATTATGTATAACCGCAGTTGGGATTAAATGGAGTATACTTCAAGAAGAAGCTCAAAAGCAAGAATAAATATTCAAAAAGATAAAAAAAGGTTAAGAAAGTTTACTTTTTATTTGTTTAGCACGACTTCGCAAAGTGACCTCTGTAATTTTGGCTATATCAGCCACACGCGACTGAGTTTTGCGAATTGAACCATTCTTGGCTGCGATATAAATACAAGCAGCAGCTAAACCTTTTGGATCTTTTCCGGTTCGTTTTAGCCCATTTTTTGAAGCATCTTTTAACATATTTATTGCAATTTTTTGTATTGATATTGGTAAATCTAATTCATTTCCAAAACGAAATACTAAACTCTCAGCAGTTATAGGTTGATATCTTAAATTAAGTTCAGGTAATACTTCACGAATAATCATTGCTAAGCTTCTATGGACAGTTCTTCTTGGTGTTAATGATGCTTCACAAATTTCATCTAAGAGCCTAGGAAAATCATGAACACGAATTGCAGCATATAAAGAACCTGATATGAATCCATTTATTGATCTTCCCATAGTTAATTTCTTTTTTGCTACTAAACTATATATCTTCCAAGCAGTTTCTGCAATATATTCGGGTACATTGAGTTTTGATGTTAGCATTTTTAATTTGGGTTTTGCTTCCCAAAAATTTCTTTCAATACTTGAAATTAGCGAATTTTGAATCTTTGAAAGACGAGAAAAAAGAGCTTGTTCCTTAGCACCAATACTCTTCCCCTTACTGTCAGTTTTGGTAGTAGGCAACATAGTACGAGGTCCAAAGTCACGCCATCGTGGTTCTGTTCGACGTCTACTCTGTATTTCTTCAATCGTGTAGGCCCGTCGCTCATTTCCAACGTAAGTTCTTTCAAAAATTATACCACAGTTCAAGCAAACCTTATTGCCATCTCTAGATTCGATAAATGGATTATTACAACAAATAGTTTGAGGGATTGTAGTTTCATCGATTTTATTATTTTTCAGAAAAGTACGATACTGCTCATTCATGGTAATTCACAAATAATAAGTTGTTAAAAAAGTATTAGCAACAAACATCACTTTTATTAAAATCCTAATAAAAATTTAATATACGTGATATGCTTATATACGAAAGTTGGATTTATAAATCTTTCTTATGATCTGAAAATTTTTAATATTTTTTAAGAAAAAATATACAAATTTCCGTACAGTTTTATTAATTAGGGGAAAGAAATGGGAAAACATTCATCCAAAATTGAACTAAAAATAAAATAATTTCAATTCTTAGAGTTTAATATTAAAAGAAATCCAAGTGAAATTTTTTATTAAATAAAAAATAGTTAATTTCTATGATTTCCAATAGTGAAGAATTAATTTATCGAAAACTTCAGAGGTATTTGGATTCTCTTCCAGTTGATTATCCTGAAACAAAATCTGGTGTAGAAATAAGAATTTTAAAACATTTATTTACCCCTCAAGAAGCTGAAATAGCATTAAATCTAAAAGTCATCCCTCAAGAGCCTAAAGCAATGTTTAGATCTTTTAAGAAGAAAGGTTGGACATTAGAGCAATTCTCTGAAGCGCTTTTAATAATGGCTAAAAAGGGATCAATAAATTGGATTCGAAGAAGAGATGGAACAAATTATTATTCTATCGCTTTTTTAATAGCAGGATTTTATGATTATCAAATAGACATGATTACCAAAGAACTTGCGGATGATTTTTTCCAATATATGGATGAAGGATTTATATCTGCAATGTTAGAAAATGGAATTTTACAAATGAGAACCATACCTATTGAGAAAAGTATTAGCGTAGAATATAATGTTTCTAACTATGATGAGATTAAATCAATTATAGAAAATACCAATAAAGCATTATATTTAAGCCCTTGTATATGTAGACAATCAAGAGAAGCTCAAGGAAAATCTTGTCATCATCCTGTAGAAACATGTATTTCAATTGGTGTTAATCCAAGAATTTTTTTAGAACAAGGTCGTGAAATTACAAAGGAAGAAGCACTTGAAGTATTACGCATGACACAAGATAAGGGAATGGTCATAAGTCCTAGTAATGCTCAAAAACCTTTTATGATTTGCAGCTGTTGTGGATGTTCGTGTTTTGTTCTAGATAATCTTAAAAAATATGCGAATCCCGCTCAATATATCAATTCAAATTTTTTTGTAGAAATTGATAAGGAATTATGTAGTGGTTGCGCCGAATGTGTTACTAGTTGTCATATGGAAGCTAATAAGATCAATGATGAAGGAATTAGCGAAGTTGACCTTGGCTATTGTATAGGATGTGGTGTGTGTGTTCCAGCTTGTCCCGAGAATGCACGTAAATTAAAAAAAAAGCCAAATGAAGCTATACCACCTGAAAATTTTACAGATTTATATCAAGCAATCGCTAAAAGAAAAACAACCCTTCAAGAAAAAAGAAAAGTAGATAGTAATTATGGTAAAGTTAAAAGGATTAAATGAAAACTTAAGGAAAAAAAAAATTTTTTTTTAATTTTACCTTTGTATTAAAGCTTTAATAGTTGGTTTTGCTTCTACAAACTCATTATATTTCCTTCTAGCATATTTTATAAGTTTTAAAAATAAGATTGTACCAATTATAGCCATTGTGAATAAAATTAATGTGCTGTAGGGTGTAAATGAGCAATGTGCGTAGTATCCCAGATAACATGGTTTACTTGCCTCATCTGGAATTAAAGTCATAATACCTGAAGCAATTCCACCTGTTATTAGAGCAACTACGAAAATTGTATAGAATAGAAATAATATTGTTTTTATTGTCTTTTTCAATATGCTTTTTATTGAGTTTTTATTTATTTCCATTAATTTTCACCTCATATAATTTTGAGTTAATTTAATAGACTCCATTTTCATCATATATTTCCATGTGTGCTGAAATGTGGTTAATATATCAAAAATATAATATGAAAGTAATCTGATTTTCATTTAAAATGCAAAAAAGTTGTGAATTGGATAATTCATTTATCACCCAAATAGTTGAAAAATTAGTAAATTTTGGTATTAGAACTGATCATTTAATTCGCTCTTATCTGAACTTAGAATTATATCTAGGGGCATTCAATTAATATAATAAAAAAAATGAGGTGATTTTTATTAACTTTAATTGCCCTTGCCCAAAAATAGGATGTTTTAATCATGGGAATTGTAAAGAATGCACAAAATATCATTTAGCTTCAAATGGTTTGCCCTTTTGTAAACGCAATCATGGCTGGTTTACAAAAATATTCTATCGAAAAAATTATGAATTACTTCAGACATTAAAAGCCGAGGGAAAAGTATGAAAAAAGCACTTGTTTTATATGATTCTGTCTATGGAAATACAAAAAAAGTAGCAATGTCATTAAGTCGCGGCTTAGAAGCAGGAGGGCTCTATGTAGACAGTTGTAATATCCAAGAATTTAAGATAATTGAATTAAAAAATTATGATCTTATCGGTATCGGTGGCCCAACACATTTTCATGGAGCATCTAAAAATATGAAATCATTTTTGAATAAATTACAACATCTTAAAATGGAAAATAAACAAGGATTTGCTTTTGAGACGAAAGTAGACTTTAAATTAGCAGGATCTGCGGCCAAACGGATAATACGATATTTAAAGAAGATGAAATTGGAAATTGTTTATCCAACAATTACAGGAATAGTTCTTGATAAAGAAGGCCCTCTGCTGGAGAGTACTTCAGATTTGATGGAGCAGATTGGATTAAAAATCTCAGAAAAGGTAAGCAATAATTTTAAACAGAAAGAGTTGATTAATGAATTTAAACCATCTGAAAAATCAAGAGCTAAAATTAATTTAAACAGATTAAAGTGGATTATTTTAGGAGGTGGATCGTTATTTTTCTTTATTCGAGCACTTTATCTTGCAAGTACAGGCGGAGACTGTTTTGGTACAATTAATCCGATTGCTTCTTGGATTTTGCTATTTTCCGAAATTATTTTATCAGGAATGACATGGATAATAGCTTTAGTAGGTTTAAAATTTTGGTTAAAAAATAAAGATCAACGGTCGATATTAAGAATTATGATTGTAAAAAAGATTATCTTGTTTACTGGGTGTGTGACTTATATTATACATTTTATAAGAGTTGCGATTTGGATAATGCTTTGTGTACTATAACCTATTCATTTCCTAACTATTATAGTAATTTTTTCCTTTCAATTTCTTTATACTTCAACTGGTTATTTTTAAATTTCTTGCTTTCTTCATATCCAGTTCCAATTATTTCGCCAATCTTATAATAATGATTATCTAATGCATAAATAATTGGATTTAATTTTAACATATCTGCAATTGTCTGACCCTCTTCCCCTTTGATTACAAATTTTTCACTAACATAAGATTGTACTACATCTCCAATAAAAATTTGTCTATGTTCAATCGAAAATTCCTTAATAACTTTACATTCTAAATTCACAGGGCATTCTCGAATCATTGGTGCTGTTTCTAATTCACCAAAAAAGACATTAAATAGTCTTGATTTATCTACATCCTTTCCAGATGCTACTCCACAATAATCAGTTTTTATAAGAAGTTGAGTGGTCGGAAAATTTATGCTAAATGTTTTATTTTCAAGAATTCCTTGATTTGTATAATGATTTTGACCTGAAGAAATGTAAACAATTGGAGGTTTAATACCCATTATTCCAACATCTCCCAGTGTCTCAAAATTAGGTTGATTATTAATAATTGCTCCAACGAGAGTGATGGGGACAGGGTAAACTAAGGGAACCTTTCCAAATTTAACTTTCTCAGCAGAAGATAATGATTTTATGTAGAATTTATTGATTTGCTGAATTAACCAACTTTTCAAAGGATCTTGAATCGGTACCTTGCTGATATCCTTTAAATCCTCAAAACGAACTGTAATTAATTTATTGATATTTTTAGCTCGGTAAACGACTGGACAATAATAGTATAGATTTAATGGATAATTATATTCGAAAGGGAGTTCATAAATTTCAGATTGTTCCATAGTTGAGAGAATCACCCCCGACAAAACTGCTTGATGCATGAAAATAGCATATAGATAATTTTTATTATAATATTCTCTAAAGATTTGTTTATTGAATAAATCTTTATAAAATTGCCACCATGATTGAAGTAGACCTTTCTCTGGTCTAATAATTAAACAACCGGCATTAAAGTAAGGTCTAATATTGTTATGATCTATGTGTGTTTTCATTGGAAAAATCTTGTCTTCAGATACATTGCATTTTTGATACACATTTTCCCAAAATGGATCGATTTTTTCATCAATAAATGACCCAATATTAGTATGATGAACTGGTCGATATCCTAAATTCTTTTCTTTATCTAAAAGAAAATGTTCAGGTTGGTTAAAAATTAATGTATTTGAACCTAACCATGCGAGAAGTTTTGTTTTTTCTTTTGCTAAAAATTCAGCATTAGCAGCAGCATGAACATATGAAATAAATGGAAATTCCAGCTCATCCTTAGAGGAAAAAGGAATAAGTTTAACATTTAGCGATAAAAATAGGTCTCGCATCTCTTTAGCAATACTATCCACTGGTTTTGGAATTAATACCCAAATTGGATAATTTGATAAAGATTTTCCAAATTGACGAATAGTTGCTGCTAACATTAAATCTTTTGGGTCTGTGCAATCAGAGATATACGAGTAAATTAATTCTTTCATCTTATGTTTTATCATAATAATTTCATTTTTAAATGAATATAAATGTAAAAATCAGTAATCAAATTATTCTGATGAATTAATTTTTTTAATAGATATCATAAAGTAAAGAGATAATGAATTTTAAAATGATTTAGACAGCTGGTATTTTATATATAATAGAATCCATCCTTTTCAAAAATTGTAAACATTTTAATTACTTATATAACAATTTTTCTTTCCATGTATCATAGTAGTATACTTTAAACATAATATCAAAAACAATTGAGTCAATATTTTCTTGTTTTATTTTTTCAACTAATTCAGTTAACTCTTTCATTGTATTCCCCCAAACCCAACATACAATCAGATTTGGTAAATTACTAAATGTCCAACAGTAGAAAAGATTAGGATCATATTTTTCATTCAAATGTTTAGCAACTTCATTTTTGTCTGCTGAAGGACTTAAAGTTATTTGAAACAGAGCAAAAATATCATTTGAATCTTCAGGATTAAAATCAATAGATAATTCAATAATACCCTCATCAATCATTCTATTTAAACGGCGTCGTATTGTATTAGCTGTGCTATTAACATCATCTGCTATCTCAGATATCGGTTTTCGGGAATCATTATGTAACGATCGAATAATTTCTAAGTCAAGTTTATCGTAATTCATCGATCTTGATTTAGGAACAATGTATCGGATTGGTGCGGTATACTGAACACCAGAGAGTAATCCTATTTTTGGAGATTGAAATTCAACAGTCTGAGATACAAAAGAGGTATAATCATCTAATTGATGAATGTTTTCCAGCATTGAGCCAATATACATATAATTTCTACTTGATAAGATTATTTGCCACGTATTATCATGTTTTCCTAACTCTATTATAGCATTATCCATATTCTGAACATTACTTTGACCAAATATAAAAACATAAATTGCATTAATCGCGTATGGTTTTAATCTTGCTGTGAACTTACGAATAATTCTAAGATCTATTAAATTTTGAACTCGTTTAAACACAGCATTTACAGATAATCCTAAATGATCTGAAATTTCTCTATAGGTTAATCTAGAATTATTCATTAAGAGTAGAATGATTTTAAGATCGATTTCATCCATAATATTATACAATTAAATTAAGATTAAATTTCTTTAGTTAGAGTCATTTATAAAATTATAAAACTCCGTGCTATAAGAACAAAATTAATTAATAATTATATATTTGAGAATTAAATTAAAAATATAAACACTTATTTGAAGGTAGGAGCATGTATGTAAATAAGGAATGGTTTATCGACAAAATCAATAGATTCCTTAAAGATGATGAAAGCAATAAAATGAGCAAGGTTGATGGTTCACTTATTTATGAACCGAATGTACTTGTAGGCTTTGCTAATGGAAATGACAATATTTATTCTAAGTACAAAAGTATTATTGGTGATTTTCATTTAACTCCTTCTGAGGCTTATGAGTGGTATTGTAATGAAAATAATCTTAAATTTAACGATGAAAATCTTAGTGTAATTGCTTACATTCTTCCTTTAAATCAAAAAACTAAGATTGAGAATTACAATTATTCTAAAACAATGCCCTCTGAAAGATGGGCTCATACAAGGCTTTTTGGTGAAGAGGCGAATAGAAAGATCCTAAATTATTTAGTTGAGGAGTTAAATAAGCTAGGGATTAATGCGTTCGCGCCCACTCTCGATAAAAGATTATTCAAAGTAAATCGAGAAATTTGGGCGTCTAATTGGTCTCATAGGCATAATTGTTTCGCTGCGGGTTTAGGTTCATTTGGATTATCTGATGGCTTTATTAATGCACGTGGGAAAGCAATGAGATGTGGTAGCTTTATAATTGATTATAAACTCCCTTCTGACGCTCATAATCGTCCTTCAGATCCTTATGAATATTGTATTGAATGTGGAAAATGTATTTCTAGATGCCCTGTAAATGCTATATCCTTCGAACATCGGCATAATAAACTAATTTGCGCACCATATTTGATAAGTACAATTCCCTTCGTCAATCAAACTTATGGAATAGATATTTTTGCCTGTGGATTATGTCAGGTTGGAGTATCATGCTCGGATGGTATTCCAAAAAAGAAATAGAAATAAGACAAAAAATAAAATAATTTCAAATATTATTGATAAACTATGAAAATAGTAAGAATAAACATTGAGAATAATGGTATTCGATTTGAAGAAATATCGCCAGAATCAAAATATTTCTTACTTGGTGCGAGAGGATTAAGTTCTCAGATCATTCATGATGAGGTTCCTCCTTTATGTAATCCTTTGGGAAAAGATAATAAATTAATTCTTGCCAATGGCATTCTTGCTGGTAGTCCCTTTCCTTGTTCTGCCCGTACATCAGTTGGGGCGAAAAGTCCATTAACTAATGGGATAAAAGAAGCAAATGTAGGTGGAAGACCTGCTATGATGTTAGCTCGACACGGCATTAGAGCTATAATATTAGAGGAAATTTCATCAATATTAAAGCTTATCTTAATTGATGAGGAAAGTATCGAGATTTTACCAGCAGAAGAATATAAAGGCTTAGGTAATTATGAACTTCATTCAAGATTAAGAAAAAAATACGGAGAAAATATTGGAATTTACTCTATTGGCCCTGGAGGTGAACATTTGATGAAATCCGCGACTGTAGGGGCAAATGATCTTGAAGGATACCCTAGTAGACATGCTGCCAGAGGAGGTCTAGGAGCTGTTATGGGCTCTAAAGGGATTAAAGCGATAGTGATAATTCCCTCAAAGACTTCTAAAACAAAAATGAATGATATAAAAAAATTTAGAGAAATTTCAACCCCTTTCGCAAAAAAATTGGCTCAAACTAAAGTGAATTTTTCTACTTTTGGTACACCTATGATGATGGCAGCAATGAGTGGATACGGAGGCATTCCAACTAAGAATTTTCGAATGGGTTCTTATGATAAGATTGAAAATATATCAGGAGAAAAACTTCATGAACTTGTAATTGAAAGAGGAGGTAAAAAGAGATTAGCATGTTCTCCAACATGTGTAATTAAATGTTCAAATTTATTTGTTGACGAGCACGGAAATCATATAACATCAAGTTTAGAATATGAAACTATGGCATTAAATGGTAGTAACTTGATGATTGACGATTTAGATAGTTTAGCTAAAATTGATCACTTATGTGATGATTTAGGTATTGATACTATTGAGTTTGGTGGAACTTTGGGCGTCGCTATGGATTGTGGAAAAATGGAGTGGGGAAGTACTGAAAAAGTATTCCAAATCTTAGATATTGAGATTCGAAATGATACTGAAGAAGGGCAATTATATGGTAATGGTGTTAAAAATATTGGGAAGATGCTTAATGCTAAGCGAATTCCTCAAGTAAAAGGACAGGGAATTTCAGCCTACGATAGTAGAGTCTTCAAAGCGATGGGAGCGACTTATGCCACTTCACCTATGGGTGCTGATCATACTGCCGGAGCAGCTATAGCAAATCGAGTTCCGAGTCTACATAAAGATTATGGAGAATTAACTAAAAATGAACATAAACTTGATTTATCTTTCGAACTACAGATTTATACAGCTATAATGGATTCAATGGGTTGTTGCTATTTTATAGGCCCTAGCTATGAAAACATGGAGATCTTGGCAGATGCAATTAATGCAATGTACGATTTGAATTTAAAAAGAGAGGATGTAATTAATATTGGAATTAAAATAATAAGAACTGAACTTGAATTTAATGAAAAAGCAGGAATTACTCAAGAAATGAATGATGTCCCAGAATTCTTCAGAAAAGAACCTTCTGATCCAATAAATCTGAAGTATTCTTTTGAAAAGGTAGAGTTAGAAAATTTTTGGAAAAGACTAGACAACCATACTTTCTAATGTCATTTTTTACATTCTCGCAGCATTCCATAAAAATAAATATTAGAATTAGGAATCTTTTGTTTTCCAATGAGTTCAAATCCAAAACGTTCATAAAGTTTAACATTTCTCTCATTCTCAGTATGTAAGTAACAAGGTAAGTTTTGTTCATCAATTTCAGTAAGCTTCATTCTTAATAATTTACTTCCATAGCCCTTTCCTTGATGTACAGGATCTACACCTATTATTATCAATTCCCAATGTGGAAAGTTTGCATACTTATTTTCAAAAAAACTTTGAACTTCTGTAAAGACACCATATCTCTCAACAAAAATATGATCTGAAAAATTCTCTTTTTTGACCTCTCGTATTCTTCTTTTAATCACTTTAGATTCAATTTCTATTTTATGATCTTTTATATTATAAGCACGCCATAAAGCAATACCTTCAATATCATTTGATGTTATATATACTTCCATATATAAAATTCCAGTTAAAATCAGGAATTCACAGTGAGTAACACTGCCAATCCTTCTTTTAATTGGATTCGGATAAAGATAAATAAATAATGGATCATCTTGAAAAGCACGAGCAAGTACTTTACTTGCAATTTCAACCTGATCTTCGCGTATTCGTTGAAGTTGATACAATTCACTCATAAATAAATTTGAAACTTATTTTTCAATTGGATTAATTAATGTTAATCATTCAATGAAAAAGGCATTAAAGTATATAAAATATTTTAGATGATCTTAAATTTTCATTATTTTACGAATTGAAAACTTAATATAACATTATAACCATATAATTAATAAGGCTATTAACTATTAAGCACCTAATAAATAAACATTTTTAAAATGACGGAAAATCCTGAAAAATGTGAAGGTATACCATGTCTTTCTGAAGATGCGGCTGATGTATTTGAACTGATTAACAAAATTAATAAGAAATATGAAAAATTACAGCGTAAAAATATTCAGGATTTAAATTTAACCCCTACTCAACATTTGATTTTGAGAGAATTATGGATGGCAGATGGACAGCAATTTAAAGACCTAGCAGAATCATGTGATTGCACAAGATCGACGATCACTGGAGTAATTGATACTATGGAAGAACACAAATTAGTAATAAGAGAAAAGAATCCAAAAGATAGAAGAAGTACTCTTGTCAAACTTACAGAAAAAGGTAGAAAATTAAAAGATGCAACTCCTCCAATAGAATCAATGGTAAATGGTTGCTGCCCGGGAATCAATCAAAATGAAATAGAGACATTAGGTGAATTATTAAAAAAGTTATTAAAATCTATAAAACTGTAATTTAAATTTTTTAGAATCAATTTATTCTATTTTAAATTCGATTTTTCACAATAGTTAGGCACTAAATAGTAAGGAACGAAACCTTTAAATAGTTAGGTGCCTAACTATCATTTGACTAAAAATTATAAGTCAAAAATTAAAGAAGGAGTTTATTGAATATGGCTAATAAAGAGACTGATTGTTGTACTGAAACTACAAAAGAGGAAGAAGATTCTAACGAATCAAGTGATTGTTGTAGTTAAATTAGATTAATTGAATTTTTAACATTTTTTTTTTTAAATATTTTAGATTGGTTTTTTTGGGAGTATGACAGGCATATAAAAATTGAGATTAGATCCACTTTTTTCAACAAGTTTAAATCCAATACGCTCACAAATTATACTTTTTTATAAGCCTTTTGAGACCATATATAATGCAACACCAATAGATAAAATTAATATAGGTGGAATTAATTGCGGTATATATCCCCCAAAGCCATACAATTCAAATGGGTATAAAATTGAGTTAAAAAATAATAAAATAGAACCACATATCATGAAAACAAGCCCTAAAAAAAATAAGGCACGCTTTAAAGTTTGTTGATCCATTTCCAAGGGATTAGCACCTCTTTATAATAATAGAATTATAATAATTACAATGATTGATTTATATATTTAAAGAATAAGTAGTCCAATTTTTAAAAAATTTGTTTTATTTATCTTTTATGATTTAATTGAGATGATTACGTTTTTTAAGATTGTTTTTTAATATATATTATATAATAGTTTCTAACCTAAAGTTAACTATTAAAAAGGAGATCTTATTGAGAATTGGGGCACATATGAGTGTTTCTGGTGGAAAGTATTTGGCTTTTGAGAGTGGTAAAGAATTGGGTTGTGAAGCTATACAAGTTTTTGTACGAAATGTGCGTGGTTGGGTTTCTGGACCATTAAGCCAAAAAGAAATTGATGATTTTTTAAAGATAAAAAACGAATTGAAAGATGAAATTTGGCCTGTAATTTCACATAACAGTTATTTAGTAAATTTAGCAAGTCTAGATAAGGAGAAATTAGAAAAATCATATGAAGCTATGCTAGACGAACTCGCTAAAGTGGAACAATTACATATAGAATATGAGAATATGCACCCAGGAGTAATTCCTGTTAGTGATAAGAAAGAAATAACAAAATTGGAAGCATTTACTCAAATTGCTGAACAATTAAATAAGTTAATAGAAGCAACCAAACTCTCAAATTCTATAATTTTACTTGAAACTACTGCTGGACAAGGGAAGGGTTTAGGCAATAGATTTCATCATTTTAAAACGATAATAGATAAAATCCATTATAAAAATAGAATTGGAATTTGTTTTGACACAGCTCATTCTTTCGCTGCTGGATATGATTTTACAACGAAAAAGGGGTATGAAGAAATGTGGAGTGAATTTGAGGATATTATTGGTTTAAAGTATCTGTTTGCATTTCATTTAAATGATACTGATAAGGAATGCGGGTCGAGAGTTGATAGACATACTCATATTGGTCAAGGAAAGATTGGAAGAGAACCATTTGGTTTCTTTATTAATGATGAGAAATTTAAAGACATGCCAGGAATTTTAGAAACACCAAAAGGTAAAGATATGAAGGAAGATATTATGAATTTAAAAATACTTAAATCTTTAAGGAAAATTTGAATTATTCTACTTCAAACCATACAGGAGATTTATCAAAAGGCCTTCCATTATAATTCATAGTGAGCTCCTTTCCTTTAGAAATATCTTTAATTGCAGAAAATTCTATTGCTTTATTTTCATAATCGTAAAGGTATTGAACATTCGGTTTAAATGAATGGTTAATAAATTGACTTACACTAAGAGTTATAGCATTCCTAAACGCAGGCATATGCTCTGGATCTTCCCAAATATAGCAATAATTATATAAGATTGTTTTGTAAATTTTCTTATAGTCTTTATTAGGAATAGGAACTACATATGCAACATCAATGATAGTCCCTTTCTTAATTGGCTTTTTAGCAAATGCTCCTCTTCCTTTTTTTTCGGAAATATATTTTATTTCAATATATTCATGCATTAGTATCGATAAATAATTATTATTTCATTTGATTTAAAAATTCAAGTAATTCAATATTAGATTAACTTAATAATGAATTCAATTTTTGTGTAATTAAATCTTAATTTACTCTTTATATTTCTCAGGATTCACACATTTCTTCCATTGCATGACAGTTTCTAATGGTCCTAATCCTAAAAGTAGATCATTCTCTTCAAAAACAAAATCTTGTTTAAATCTATAAATCCATTTATTTTCTCGCTTTAAAGCAATGATATGAAAACCTCGTTTATACCGTTTGTCCTGCAATTCTTTGTATGTCTTTCCTTTGAAATAAGAATCTTCGGATAATGTTTCCCTTACTACAATTTCAGTTGTTTCTCGAATTGCTTGCTGTAAGATTGTATGTGGTTCAAATCCTTTAAGGATTATTTCAGCAATATGCGCTGCCGAATCAGCTATTAACTCACAACTAAATATTATTCTCAGAATTCCTGTGAGATCTCGAGGAGTTTCCACCAATTTTGCTAAATCTAAAAGATCCTTTTCTAATGCAATATTTAACCCATCTGTTAGTTCCTCCATCTCTAAAACATCTTCTGCTACTTCTTCGTTATTAAAGAACAATGCTGCTAATGCTAATTCAATCATAGTTTCCGAAATATCTGTTATTAAAACATAATTTTTCTGAATTTCTTCAATTTTCTCACAAATTTCTTCATTACTTAGATCAAGTAATTGTTCTCTCTCCTTTTTCTCGATATCAAAGGAAAATGGTCCTAAATCATTACAAATTTTTTTTAAATCGATGATGGGTTGAATCTCCCCTTTAACAATTAATATATCATCTTCTAATATTTTTACATTTCTTTCAAAGAGCCAGTTATTTTCTCTATGGATAGCAATTAAATCTACTCCATGCTTCGATCTAAAATGGACTTCCTTTCTAATCTGACCAATAAAAGTGCATCCCTCATTTACATGTATTTTAACTATTGGTTCAGGTACATAACTGATATCACTAAAGAGTTGAGTAAAATACGATATATCGCTATTTATATATACAACTCTGGCAATATCTGATAAAGCATCAGAAATTTTATCAATAGCATATCCCATTACTACAATGGGTTCTAACTCTTTTGCTCCATCTAATCCTAGAGGATGCGCTTGAATAACTTGGAAATTAAGGAAAAAAGTAAGCTCATGAACTTTTTGTTCCATCTTATAAGTTTCATCTGCAAGTTCTTTACTTCCAAATTTAATCGCACTATAAGCCAAATCTATCATTAAATCAATATTTTGTTTCATTTCCCGGATTATATCTTTAAGAGAGAGTGGCTTATACTTAAATTTTTTCTTAGGCTTAGTCATTTTGTGTTATTCACTCATTTTTCATATAAATTTAATGTTATATAAATATTATTATAAATAGAATTAAGAAAAAAGGCGTTAGAAAATCTGCTAAAGAGGTAACAAATGGAATTAAAAAATTATTAGGATCTTTACCTCGCTTAAATAAGAATATGGCTCCAATAAACAATGTAAGGAACATTATAAAAAAAATTAATATTATAGTAAAACTAATTATAAAAATCATTAATAATGGATTTACTATTCTGATCCCTGATACAATTCCAACAAAATATCCTATAGAAATCAAAGAAATTAGACTCAATATAAGAGTAATGATTAAACCCAAAAAATCTTCTATTATTCTTTTCGATTTTTGTATTTTTGGAGCTAATGTTCCAATATAAAGATGAGTAGTTAATCGTGACACTAAAACTGTTGATATATCTCCTATTAAAGAATTCAATGCAGGGATTATTAAAAGCATCATAGGAATTGTATATAGAAGATCTTGACTAAATGATAAAAGAGAACCAGAAATTAGCCCCATTATAGAGGAAATGATTACGATAATTATTGATTCTTTGAAAATTTTCCTATAATACTTCATTTAAGTCACCCCCAACAATACTATTGTTAAAAGGAAGCAAAATACAGTAGAAAAATCATCCACCGCTGTCATGATAGGATTTACAATATTATTTGGATTTAATCCTTTTTTAAAAGCCAAATAATTTAACCCAGTTGAGCAAGGAATTGAAATTAACAATGTTAACACAATTGAAATGGTAGGAATTAAAATAAAATGTATTATAGGAATTATCAATAACCTAAAAAAGATAAAATTTAGAACTATAGAGAAAATTCCAATAAGAATAGCAACAATTATTGACAAACTATAAGTAGCTAATACATTTTCAATCCATGATCTCTTAGAAAAGTCTCCTATAATTAAATCACGAGAAGTTCTAGCTATAAAAGGCCCACTTAAATTACCTCTTAAAGAGAGAAGAGCTGGAACCATTAAAATTAAAACTGGAAAACTATTAAATGGTAAAATTAAAAGGGAGAGCAAAATCCCCGCTAGGATATCGCCAATAATAGATATAAGTTCTGATGGGAATGTTTCTTTGACAATTTTACCTTTAGAGTCTTGATTCTCCATATGTCATCCTCATCAGAATCCGTTTTTTGAGGCATTTGATTTTGAGCCATCTTTTATTAATATCTTAAGGCGGTATTTTAATTAAAATTTGTCTATCAATATTTAATATAATTATATATTTCCTTCTTTAAATATTTAGTTATACCTAAATTCACTAAAGTTATTACATAATTGTTACCATTAATTTAATTAGAGACTTAAATTATTAGATATCAGGTTCGGATATTTAACCATTATTATTCAATTAGTCATATCTGCTAATGATTTTCAGATAAAGGTAAATAAGTTAATTCTACTCTTTTTAATTCTTATTTTATTAAATAACTTAATTTAATAACAATTATTCTTAATCATTATTTAATTTAAGTTAATAGAAAAATATACAAGAAGAGAATTTTTTTATTGTCACTTTGGAAAGTTGTAGCGAAAAATGAGATTCGTATAAAGACTTTTCGTGTAAGAAAAAACCGCAGATTATTTTTCATTTTGATTTATACGCTTTTGTTACTTTGGGCTGCTTTTTTAGGACCTATAATATTTGATGAAATTTTACCTGAACTGTTAAAGGAATTTTCAGCACAATTTGAAGTTCTTATAACTCTAATTTTAGAATATGCATTTATGATGTTATTTGTAATGTATACAATTTATCCTTTATTCCTTTTATATAGAAAAACTGAAATTGGAATAAAAGATACAATTCTTGCTTCTCCAATTAAATCGGGAGACATTTTTACAGGAGAATTTATTGGGCAATTACCTTTTTATTTCTTATTTTTATTAGGAATTGGTCCATTAGGAACTAGTCTATTAAGACAGTTAAACGCTGAAATGGGATTCTTTCATTATATTGGATTTTATATTATCACTTTTACTCTCTCGATGTTTGCCTTATTAGTGGGGACAATTTTATCTAATTGGATTGAAAACCGAATTCATAAAAGTAAAAAAATAAGAGAACTTAATAACTGGGTCTTTGTAATTTTATCTTTTATAGTAATTTCAATATTTTATATTTTCCATTTTCTTTTTGAGTTTATCACTAATTATCCTAACTTTAAGGTTTGGATGCTTATATTTCCTTCTTTTTGGTATTCTAATATAGTTTTGTATATTATAAACCCTTCATTAGTTATTTCATATATTTTGAATATTTGGCTAAATTTTGGGCTGGCTATTGTTATACCTCTGTTAATATTCTATATATCATATAAAAAAGCTCACAAATTTTACAACTTAGAAATGAATATTGAAAAAAAATCTAAAAACGTCTATAAAGATAAGAAATTTTATCAATTCGTAGCGAAAGTTACACCTAATAAATGGAAAGGTTTAGTAATTATCCACTTTAAAGATTTTTTAAGAAAAAAGGAAAATTATGCTAAGTTAATTTATAGTGCTATTTTTATAGGATTTATTGGTGTTTTTTTATCTGTATCTCTAAGCCAATCTACTATAATTCTTGAAGATAATCCCTTAGGTATAAGTCTGATTATTGAAATACTTCAGCATAAACTTTTGTTAGTATTAATTATAGCATGGATTGGAAGTCTAATCTTTGGTGTCTTAATAGGTATTTCAATTCTGGTAAGATCAAAGGAATTACTATTTATATACAAGAAGTCCCCTCGTGGAATAAATTCATTAATTTTATCATACCTATTTGTTTTGTTTGTACTAGTTTTCTTTCTAGATATTAGTTTAACGATCTTTTTCACTTTTTTATTTCAAATTGATTTTGTATTAATTTTAGTTTTTTTTCTTGCATTTATGATTTATACTGCTGAAATCCTTTTAGAAGCAATAGCAATCCAATGCATTAAGCCTTTATTTGAGGAACGAGGTAAGGAAGCTTTTTTTAATATTTATCTTATATTAATAATTCAAGTTTTCTCATTATTCATAACTCTTTTCATTGTTATGCCGAATTTATCCCCCTACATTTCTGCTTCTATTGGTTTAATATATATCATGTTAATTAACTTAGTAATATCTGGTCTGATAGCATCATTGATGATATATTTTGGGATTAGTAAGTTAAACAAAATTGAATAAACAAAATTATACTTTTTTTTGATTTAAGTATCTTTTTGTATATTCTTTTACGATGTATATTATTAAAGGAATGAAAATAAGAAGTAATCCTAAAGGATTTAACAACATAAAGTTAAAAATGGAAAGAGTAATTGTCAATGGATTTTCTGAAAATAGTATTATTAGAAAATATAAAAAAGCTGCAATACCTAAAATTATAAAGAGAAAATCAGCCTTAATAACCCATAAAAGAATTAAAACAAAGAAGATAAAAAGTATTGAATCATAAAGTTCCATTTAAATCAGCTAGTAAAATTATTTATTCTCTAATATTTAATAAAAAAAAAAAAGATTATTAATTTAGGGTTTTACTTCTTTTTCTTTTTATAATAAACTAATCCTAATGTACTGACCCCAAAGACACCAATCAGAATCGTGATTTCGTAACCAGGAATTTCTCCTTCTGCGGCATTTATCGCCATCATTGTAGCACCACCATAGAGTATTTTACCTTGTGCAAAAACACCTTTATCATTCCACTGAGCAATGTATTCTGTTTGTCTCACAAGAGAACCATTTACCAATTGTTCTGGAACTGTCATTTTGAAACCGTTTCCCCATACTTCTATAGTAGCCCCAGTCATACCTCCCGTGATTCCAATAAGAAGACCAGATAAACCTTGAATTGCATCTGTCCAGTTTAGATTATGAGGGACAATTATAAATGGCAAAGCAAAACTAATGGGGGGTTCTAATGTTACCAAGTTCATTGCATTAATTGTTTCATTAAAATAATTTGATGTTTCATTGCTTAATACAAAAACAGGTAAAGGTTCTGCTGCTCCTGGTTCGGGGTACTCAATCCAACCCATACCGGGTACATTCATATAAATTGTTAAGTTAACAATAACATAGCTATAGGAGGCATTAAAAATTTCGTCACTAATCCATGATACTGCCCCTTTAAACTGAATCGAAGTCATACTTTCAAATCCCGACATAGTTATGTTCTGACCTGTATCCGCTCCGAATTGTGCTATAGTAGTAGGGTTCATGCTAAATGTCCACGTGTATTCTTCACCTACTTGCACACCAATATAATCAGGAGGTAATGCATTAGAAAAGCTTATAAATGGTAATAAGAAAAAGATCCCTAATAAGGAAATTAAGAAAGGATAGGACTTTTTCATATATTCTCATCTATTATTTTTGATTAAATACGTTATGATACTAATCCTAACTCGAATATATAAATTTATCAGATAAATAGATTTATTAAATATGTAGAAATAATCTTAAATCTAATAATATTATTGAAAGAAATATAATATTATTAATTATATCAATGAAATATGGATCTAGATTTATCGCAGGAAAAATACTCACTGAATATCTTAAAGAAAACAAAGAGAAATTTTATAATACAATTTCTCAGAATCCCGAAAGATTTTTTTGTTTTGCTATTCCTAATGGGGGAGTTCCTGTAACTGAAGGTTTTTGCTCAAAATTTAATGTATACTATGATATTCTAATTGTTAGAAAATTAAAAATTCCATACAATACTGAAGCCGGATTTGGAGCGATTACAACAGATGGGACTGTATTATTTAACCAACCTCTACTGAATCAATTAAACCTTTCTGAAAAACAAATAAATGAATCAATTAAGATAACAAAAGAAGAGATAGACGAGAGAATAAAATATTATAAAAGAGAGTCGATTTTACAAGAATTTTACGTTAAAAATATACAAAAAAAGAATATTGTCATCCTTGATGATGGGTTAGCCTCAGGTTTTACTATGCTAGCTGGAATTAAAATGATAAAAAAGTACAATCCAAATAAAATATTCATAGCAGTCCCAACTGCTCCCTTGAGAACAATCGAGAGAATACAAAATGAGGTTTCTGAGATTTTTTGCCCTAATGTAAGTAATAGGTTATGGTTTGCTGTCGCTGATGCTTATAAACACTGGTATGATGTGCCTGAAAACGAAGTATTAGAGATTATAAGCAATTCAAAATATTATATATTCCGCTGAATTAAAAAATGGATATAAAACAAACCATAAAATTTAAACCGTCAATTTTGGAGAACTTATATTAATTTTTTATGGATCCTAAAATCGAATTTGAATATATAAATTAGGAGATTAAAGAAAAGTAAAAAAAAATATTAAATTTAAGCGCTTATCAAACGGAACAAAATTGAAGCATGAGGAATATAGAACTCGTCTCTTTTCTTGATGACAACAGTATGGAAATACTCCGCAAGACCCAGAAATCCACGGATGACGGATTCATCTTCCTCAAACTTGAAAATAACAGCTGCAACTGCCGCCCCTGTACTGAATTTAACACTATCATAGACTCTTTCGTCAATTAGGGGGATTTTAAGCTCGTTTACGATTTCATAAACGCGTTTAATGAAGAGTTCTCGCTTAGGCATTTTTTCAAACCTTTTTACTATTCTATTAGAATCTAGAAAATTGAATTTTTAATAATTTTTAAACTTACTAATGAAATATGTTATATAATATTATTAGTTTAGGTTTTTTAATAATTAACGTTTTTTCTAGATGTACGTAATAT
>JBHLNW010000041.1:0-26871 GCA_048941185.1 Promethearchaeota archaeon | reverse complement strand
TTGCTCCTTTTCGTATCATATATAGAATTAAAAAAGGAGAAAAAATGGATTTCAGGTATATTATTTGCTCTTACTCTGTACAAATTATCACCCATATTGTTTCCAATAGTCTTATTAATAGTTAAAAAAATAAAGTTTAAAGATATAATTTATTTTGTAATTCCCACACTAATTATTTGCCTTCCCTATATCATTTTTCCCGAATATTTCTGGAATTTCGTATATAATTTAACTCTTCCTCGGGGGATTGAAACTACTTCTGAATTTATAAAATTTCTAAGGGTTATAGTAATGGCTTTTCAAACAGCGCATTTGATATTTTTTAGCTTTTTGACTTTAACATTTCTTGAAAATATAAAAAATCCTAAAAGAATGAGTATCTTTAGAATTATCTTATTTTCATTTCTGGTTTTTATTGGTTGTTTAGCTCCTCTTTTCGCAATGTTAATATTTGGTTAATAACAATGAATATCAGTTAATTATTGAGTATTTAATTTGGAATTTTCTCTTATAACACTTTTACTTTCAATTCTTCTTGCTAAACTAATACTTAATCTACTTAAATGATATTTAAGTGAAGCTTTTTCGCTCCATCTTTTATAAATAAACCTTAATAATAGCCCAATTGCTATAAATGCTCCTGCTATGAAGAACCAGATATTAAAAAGATTTAATTGATTTAAAAATAGAAAATAGAGTAAATTATGCCCTAAATAAATTGTAAGTGAATAAAAAGAATAGTAAAATAGAAATCGGTAACTTTTCTTTTTCTCCATAAATCCATAAATTTCAAACGTTAACAAAACTAAAAATAAAACTAAATCTATCCCAACAGTATATAGGAGCCATGGTAAACTCCTTCTTTCTAAAAATACTGGAAATTGAAAAAAAATGTTAAATAATATTAAACTTGCTCCTATTATAATAGAAGGGGTAAATAAATTTATTTTAAAAATCTTTTTTCTATTTTCAAGATTGGTTTTACTAAAAATTTCATAAATTATATCCCCCACCACTGTACCAATTAGGAAAAAAGGAAAAAATGGTAAAATGGGGTCTAAGGAATATCCATTATATAAAATGTAAAACATAACTCCCAAAGGATTAAATTGTCCTTCAAATAATATCAAACTGTTAAAAATAAAACCATTTGCTACCCATATGGCAACACTAACCGCTAATCTTAATAGTTTAGAAATTTTTAACAAAGGCCAAGCTAAAATGAAAGAAATAGAAGTTGTCAGCAAAATAAACCACGACCACACCCAAGTAAAATTATTGAGAGTAATTGCAATACTAAGGTTATAAGTTAGAGCAACTATTAAAATAAAGAAAGCTCGAAGAAAGTACTCATTCCTAATCATTTTTTTAGAATAATGCTCTGAATCTTTAGCTTTATTAAGTTTTTTTCTATAAGAAAGCATTATACTTACTCCTGCAATAAATAAAAAACCAGAGGCACCAATCGGATCCAAGATCACGTTGATGAGTATAGCTACCCAAAAATCCTCCTGTCTTATCCACCAACCTGATAAGTGAGCTAGAATCATCCAAGACATACATAGTCCACGAAAAGTATCAATGCTTTTCAGTCTCGGAAGCTTCATGTTGATTATAATTCATTTATGACAAGTTATTATTATAGGCTGAATATTCATCAAAAAGATTTGATTTTATATATAATATTCTTATTCTTTTTCTCTTAACCAAAAAAATTTTTGAGTAAAATAAAATTATTCTCAATCTATGCAATTATTTGTTTTAGTAGCTCAATTTCCAGTTTCTTTCTCTATAGATGATAATATTAATATAATTTTAGAAATTTTAAAGAATTCAAAAGAAAATGATCTTGTAGTGTTCCCAGAAGGATGCATTTCTGGATACGATACAGATCTCTCTTTTTTAGAAGAAATTGATATGCCTAAAGTTCACAAAGGACTAGAAATTTTAAGAAATGAAGCTATAAAAAGAAAAATCTATCTATGGGTTGGTTCATGTTTATTTGAAAATGGAAAATGGTTTAATACGGCAATGGGCTTTACATCAGAAGGAAAAATAAATCGATATAATAAAGTAAATCTAGCTACTCATGAAAGAGGTGTTTTTACTTTCGGATCTGAATTACAAACATTCCCTTTAAAACTCAATAAAGATTTTGTTAATGTTGGCATCCAACTCTGCAGGGATTTAAAATATCCTGAGCAATGGAGATGGTTAGCTTTAAATAAAGCACATATCTTTATCCATATGAATAATGGGAAAAAGGATTCTTCTGTACAATCTGTTTGGAAGAGTCAATTAATAAGTCGAGCTACAGAAAATCAACGATTTGTTGTTAGTGTAAATACAGCAGCTACTCATCAAGAATGCCCTACAATAGTAATAAATCCTGAAGGTGAAATTTTGAAAGAAGTTATTTCCAGTCAAACTGAGTATTTTCGGTTAAAACTAAATCTTGATTTAATTTCTGATTGGTATCTCAACCAAGCAAGAAATGACATATTAAAGATTGAATATTTAAATAAGTAATTGAAAAATATTAAAATCGAACTTCACATCGATCAGAATCGCAAAACTTCTCTCCAATCGCTCTATCTTTTGTATCGTCTAAACTAAATATCGTAAGTTTCGAGATCATTTCTTGATATTGCTCTTTAGTTATTTGTTCATAGGGAGCTTGTTTATAGCCATGTTCCTTTATAGGCAAAAAGCTTACACTTTTTAATTTATCTTCGTAACATTCGAGAACATGTTTAATTTGATCTGCTTCTTCTTGCTTAAATGTGATGGTTATCGATACTTGGTTGTCCGACCAAAACTTTTGGTAAGCAGCGGCATTTTCAGCTTGTTCCCAGATAGATACTTCATTTTTTGAACGATCAAAATATTTTTCATGGATAGGAAATTCAGCTACTACGGTATTAGGTGAATATGAATCCTTTTCAATCTTATAACCTGCATTTTTAATGGGTTCAATAAGATCTGAGTTATTAGAAAGCCGAATTCTTCTTATATAATATTCAGAATGAGGATAGTGAATTCCAGGAGGCACACCTGGAAGAAGACTTACAGTTCCACTTGGCTTTACCGTTGTTATTTTTATTGAACGTGGTATGCATAGCCATCCAGAATATTGCTCATCCAATTCTTGTAAATAATTATAGGCTCGACTGCACCATTCTAACATCCTCCTTCTTCCATGTCTTACAAATGCTTCGATGATCCCAGTCTGTGATATACCCATTCGTCGATTCTTTAACATCACAGCGTTAGTCTCTTGCCAATGAGTATTGACAAGAGTGACTGATTTGGAATATAGATAGGCATATTTTAAAGTATCTTGGTATTCTTCATAAGTCTCATGTCTAGAAGGAAAAGTCTCTACAAGACAACATAATTCAAAAGACTCTAAAGTTTGTTCCCCACATGGATTAACTCCTGCTGCCTTATTATCCTTGAAATTTGGTGGATCTCCCATCCTTCCATAATTTCTAGCATTTTCAAGCCAAAAAACTCCAGGTTCTCCATTAACAGCTATTTGATTTGCTATAAATGAATAATCTAAGCCCTTAACGGCGAAAACAGAATTGTTACTAGCCCATCTATGGGAATATAATGCTTTTTCATCTTGTTTACATGTTACAAAATCCAGATCAGCAGGATCGCCTAACGCGATTTCAGCACTCCTACGCACATTTCCAGCAACAACGCATTTCCCTATATGATTCATAATATCTACAATATCAACAGAGGTTATTTTATGACCAATCTTTGATTCCAATATCTTCTGAATTTCTTCTAACATTTCTTTCAATGGTCCTGGTCCACTAGCAACCCCACCAAATCCTCTTATAGGTACACCAGCAGGTCTGATGAGGCTAAAATCATATATAGGGACTTGCTTACCCAGAAAATAAGCTTCTAAAGTTAACTTGAGAGATTCTACCCATCCTTCTCTACTGTCCGGAATTTGAAATTCATAATTGCCTTCTTCTGGCTTTTTTATAGTTATTTTCTCCGCTCCTTTTGTATCAAAACCTACACCTACACCAAGCATTAGTGCATCCATTACAAATTCAAACGCTTTTGAATGTTTCAGGCTAATATCTTCCGTGGAGGCAAAACCACAATTATTAAGAGACATTGATCCATGGCGTGCAATGAATTCTGTTCCCATCATCCATAAACCACGTCCAGGAGGGAGGAATTTGAAATTCCAAATCTTTTCAAACATTGTCTGGGCAGATTTTTGAGCTTTTTCATCATCCCAGGGCAAACTTAATTTGATACAATGCTCTTTTTGAATTGAATAACAACCTTCAACGACTCTTCTTATAGTTTCCCAAAATTCCTCTTTTCTATTTTCCTTTTCGATAATCCTAGCATAAGTTCGCTTATATGTTATATAACCAAGAGGGCCCCAATCTGGTTGCTTTTTCTTATATTTATTCACATACTCTTCATCAAGTTTAAATGATATATTTTCTAAATTAATTGCACGAGCAAAAAGATTCCTATATTTATTCATTCCTCTTTGAGTTAATTCAACACATACCAATTCTCTTATATAATTGGTAGTAATTTCTTTTACTCCGAGACCAATTATCTTTCTTATTGTATCTTCAGCAATTTTTTCCGCGATATGCATATCAAGTCCAGTTTCTTTGTTTAAAACTTTAGCTATGCTATTCTCATCAAATTTCTTCTTTTCTCCTTTGGAATTGATAACATATTTTGGATATAAATCAATTAACGAGAAGGAATTATTGGGCATTTTCTTCATCAAAACTCATGTAAATTATTATTTTTATAATTTTATCGGCTATTATATATATTAACTATTTTTTATTGCCTTAACCGTCCTATAAACTTATGATTTCTTTTAATTTAAAATTAATGATTAATTTCTATTAAGCTATTGATTGATCTCTTTAACTTTTCTTTATTTATTGGATAATAAATCTATGGAATATACACAAATTTGTAAATATATTCTTTTTGGTTTTGTTTGAAAAATTTATCTATAATTTAAGTCGATTTATCGTCGGAAATTTTTAATATTAATAATATTCTAATGCTTTTAAAGAAAAATTCAGATTTGAATTAGTAATTTTTATATTTATAAGATGAAACAATAAAAAGACAATTCAATTATTAGTATTTAATAAAATAAATTAATTAGAGTTTAAAGATGTGATACAGAAATGACAATTTTAGACATGCTAATTATTATAGGGTATTCGGCATTAGTTCTTTTAGGATATCTCATTATTGCGTTTATAGTAGGAACAATAAAGAAAAATAATGGTCTTATGGATGTATTTTATGGACCTGGGTACTTTGTCTTTGCGTTAACCAGTATAATTATAAATTTTATGATAAATAGTACTGTAAATATTCGTCAAATCATTGTAACCAGCCTTGTATTCATATGGGCATTAAGACTTGGAATGTATGTCTTCATTAGGAATCGAGGGAAACCAGAGGATTATCGGTATCAGGAGATGAGAGAGAGATGGAAAACTAATATTATTCTTAAAAGTTTTATTAGAGTATATATCTTTCAAGGGGTTGTTATCTTCATAGTTGCTTTTCCTGTGTGGTTCGTGAATGTCAGCATTAATCCACCCATTCTTAACTTTTTAGACTTTGCTGGAGTAACATTATGGCTTGGTGTGCTTATATGGTTAATAGGCTTTTTATTCGAAACTTTTGGTGATTATCAGCTGTTTAAGTTTAAAAAAAATCCGGAGAATAAAGGAAAAGTCATGGATAGGGGATTATGGAAATATACCCAACATCCTAATTATTTTGGAGAAGTTACTCAATGGTGGGGTCTTTATATTATTGCAATTGCAATACCATTTGGATTTATAACATTTATCGGTCCATTTTTCATCACATATATGATTATTAAAGTGTCCGGAATAAAACTTCTAGAAAAAAGATTTGAAGCTGATGATAAATATGCTGATTATAAAAAAAGAACAAGCATATTTTTTCCTTGGTTTCCAAAAAAAAAAGTAGAATTAAAATAAAGTATTAAACTCACATTGAAGCATAGAAAATTATGTAAAGTATAAAGGGATAAAGATTCTTTATAAAGAAAGTCATTCCAAAAAATAACCCAACTGTTGCTGCAAATGGTCTAGAATCTTTTTGACCATATAATCCTCCTAAGCCACTCAATACTGCGACAATGAAAAAGGGAACTGCATATAATATACTAGAGTAAAAATATGAATACTCAGAGATATAGTTCAATATAATTATTCCTATTATATCACATACTAATGCAACAAGACCGTATGTAGGGCGTTCATATGTTGTATTTTCTTTTGACTGCTGTGAAGATATCACACCCTCTATAATAATCGAAATCACTATAAAGATAATCCCTAAGACATTTAATATTTCAATAAGATTTTGAAACGTTGAAACCCCCATCCATTGAGTCATGCTTAGTAATCCTAATAGAAACCCAACTAACAGTACTCCTTTTGTAACTTGAATATAATTAAATCTTATCGATTGATTTATTGAATCATAAGTTATATTACGCCTTCCAAGCGCTTTTGGTCTTTCAAAGGTTTTTTCCTGGACAGTTTTTTCAGGTACAATTTTTTCTTGAACAGGTTTTTCATGAATAGATTTTTTAAAAAAATAGTGAGTTTCTTCACCACTCAGGACAGTGTCAATTTTTCCATCATCTTTCATTATATCTAAAAGCTCAAGAAGATTTCCTTTAGCAAACTCTAATTGATCAGCATCATCTAATAATTGTTCTAACTCATTATTTAAGTCTCTAATTGTAAAGGCAATTCCTTGATTATGTTCTAAGATTTTTCCGATTTTTACTTCCAGATCTATTTCTTGTGCTAATCTATCTCGCTCTGGAATAAATTTTTGGTCTGACATTTAGTTTAACCTCAATTTAGACTGTTTATTTTATCCAACAAATTTTACATTATCAATTTTGTATTGATAGTATTTAAAACTGCACTTCAAAATATATAGATCTAAAAAAGGAATATAAATCTTCAATCGAAACTTACCTATGATACTCACATTTAACCTCTAAAATTATAATTTTACTGGTAAATCTAAATAATAAATTTATAATTACGTGAATTTTTTATTGGAATATTTTTAGATTAAATCTCTTAATTATATTCTTGTGCTTTATGAACTAATTTAGCACCAATTAAAATCATGAAAGCTTGACTTAAATAACCCATAAGAATACCTGACATGATAAAGCTTAGAAAAAATAGTAAATAAAAATAGTATTCAACAAATCCCATAGTAAAAATTATAAATACGATTATAAAAAGAGCATAAACAAGAGGAATGAATCCCCCAAATATAGAAAAATTATACCCTAATTTTTCATTATGAAATCCGTATATAACTCCAAAAATAGCTAATATACCGCATCCTATATATAAACCTCGAGTTAACCATTCAAAACTGGGCCAAAGAATACTAATGAGGTAATTATACCCCATAATGTTATAAATTATCATCCATATTGCTCCTATCATAATCAATATTATTCCAAAGATTTTGTATAATATGAACTTTAGATCTATATCTTTTCTCTTAAGAATATCATCAGCATCATTAGCCGTCTCCTTATTGCTAAACTTGATTTCATGATTTTTAATCAAACATATTTCACCCTCTAAAATGTTTAATTTCCTTTTCTGTTTATATTTCGCTAATCTTTGTTCTTTGAATTTCTCATTTATCCAATTAGAAATAAATTAGATGGTTAAGAAGATTGAAGTATAAATATTTAAAGTTATTGCTCTTATTTGTCTATTTTACAGCATATATTATAACTATTCGTTTAGAACTTTTTTTCTAATTCTCCTATGATTTTTAATCTGAAAATTTTTAAATACTCAAAAGTATATACAAAAGAATTAGATAAGAAATACACTTAATAGAGAATTAAATAACTTTTGTAGAAGAAAAGTGGTATCAACAAACTCAGATCTAAAGCAAGTTTCTGAAAACAATATTATTAAAGAAGAAATTAGTCTGCAATTACATTTATGGCTGCCTGCCTTCTATGTTATTTACTTTTGTTCCTTTCTAATTCCAGGAATACTTTTTATGATATATATAATGCTATTTTATGTACCCTTTTTCTTAGAAGAATTAAATTTTATTTCCCTTTTTACAAACATGCCTTCTCTTATAGCTTCTTTAACAATACCGATTGTAATAATAATATGCTATTTAGTTCACTTATTTATAGTAGCTTTAATAACCCGGATGTTTTGGAAATTTTCAGAAAAGAAGTCTCCCTCAAAATCTGGAATAATTCCAAGAAATATCCCAAGTAAGACTTTGAATTATTATCATTTTCGAAGTTTTATTATTAAATACCCCAAAAATGTGTTTTCAAGAGGTCCATTTCCATGGTTAACAAAATGGATGTACAATTTCGTTGGTACTAATAAGATAGGTAAAGGATCTGTAATAGAAGAGCAAGTAGCGGGCGATAGATTTGTGGAAGTTGGCAAGAATACATATATAGGAACAAATCCAGGTATTAGCTCTCATGCTGTGGACGGTATTTTTGGAAATATTGCCTTTGCAAAAGTAAAAATTAGAGATAATGTTACCGCTGCCGGTTTTAATTGCTTCGGCCCAGGAATGGATACGGGAAATAATTCCTGGTGGCTACCGATGACGGGAGCAACAAAATATAATATTCTCAAGGGAAATAACTTTTATTTTGGTACTCCATTAAGAAAGGTTTTTAAAAGGAAAGTGATGGAATACTTACAAATTACAGAAGATGATTTAAAACGAGCAGAAGATTTTCAAAAAAAATTAGAATCAAAAAATCAAAAGAAGAAAAAGAAAGAGGCTCAAGTAAATGAATGAACAAAAAGAGAACCAAATAGATACAGATAAAGTTGATTATACTATTGATTTCGTCACAACCAGCGCTATTAGCAAAATCGGGTATAAGTTTCTAGGTCTCTATCTCCCTATTTTATGGTTTTCAGGATATATGGCAATTGCTGTATTTTTTGATGTCTCTTGGTTAATTGCAGATTTAACAGGGACATGGATAATCACCATGTTTCTTATTCCAGTGTGGTTATTCGTATTATATTTTATTTTTGTTTTCGGTATAGCCATGTTCACAAAAGCATTCATTCTAATAATAAATATGATCCACAAACCTAAAGAAGGTGTTTTTAAAGCTGAAGAGGGCGATCGTGATTATGAATTTTGGAGACTCCGAGTAGAATTAAAAAAGTTAGTTTTTTGGTTTATGAACAATGGGCCAATAACATGGGTAGTTATGTGGGGTTTTAGATGGATGAATATCAAGGTTGATTTTTCAAGTCACATGCAAGACGCTTGGGCAGATGGAGGTTTTATAGAATTTGGAAGAAATGTTACTGTAGGGCAGGGAGCAGTTGTTATGAGTTCAATGGTTGTAGGAAAATATTTGATAATTAAAAAAGTAATTCTCGGTGATTATACTGTTGTAGGAGGGCTTTCACTAATTTCTCCCGGTACAAAATTAGGGAAAGAATCAATAATTGGTGCATTTTCTGGAACAATTCCTAACCAATTTTTAGAACCTGGATGGATTTATTTAGGACCCCATTTTGTCAGAAAATATAAACCAAATAAGTATGCAGAACAAAGAAGAGATATTATTTATAGAAAACATGTAGATGATGAAATAAAATATGAAGTTAAACATGAAGTTAATATAGATGAAGATAAGAAAGATTTCATAAACAACTATGAGGAGGAAGAATGAATTATGTCTGTGCCTTCAAGCTTAAAAGTTGGGCCAAATACGAGTTTATTATTGGTAAAAAAGAGATATCTAATATTCTATATTTTTTTAATTTGGATTAGTATTTTTTCAATTCAATTTGAATTTTGGTTGTTATGGAAACTATATCTTAATGAAAAATATGTTCAATTCTATTTCTTTTTACCTTTACTAGTTTTTGTAATGTACCTTACATCAATTATAGTATCACTCATTTTAGCAAAGTTTCTGCTTTTAATCGTTAATCTTATTCATAAACCACGTGAAGGTGTTTTCATTAGGGATCGATCTGATAAAGATTATAGATACTGGAGTTTAAGAAATACTATAAAAAAATGGCCAATTTGGATATCACACAAATTCCCATTTCCATTTATGGACAATATCTGCTTAAAAATGTTTGGAGTAAAAACTAGATATTCTAATTCTTTATTTGAAGGATGGGTCGACACAGAATTTATTGAATTCGGAAAGAATGTAGTAATAGGGCAGGGTGCAGTTGTCCAATCAGCCATTATGGTTGGTAATTTATTTATAATCAGAAAAACATTTATTGAGGATAATACAATGATTGGAGCTCAAAGTGTGGTTATGCCTGGAACACATATGAAAAAGAATTCAATCTTAGGAGGACATTCAATGACTACTGTAGGGCAAGAATTAGAAGAAAATTTCATATATTTAGGTGCTCCAGCAAAAAAGTTTAAGAAAAATGTATTCTTTGAGGAAGGTCTAGAAGAGATTATTAAAAAGCAATGGGAAAGGAAAATAGAATCACAAGATAAATTCGAAGCTTTATATACAATCCGCAGAGATAAAGAAACTAAAATGGATTAATATAATCCTATTTTAATATCATTTAAGACTTTTAAATTGATTCAAAATGAAGGTTGGATATATTCAAACTTCTCCGCTTTTTGGGGATAAAATACATAATTTTAGAGAAATTGAAAAACTTGTCAAAAATATAAAAGCAGATCTTATCGTTTTACCTGAATTGTTTGCCACAGGTTATACCTTTACCTCTAAAGAAGAAGCAGTCTTATTTGCCGAGGATTATGAGGGTGAAACTGCTGCATTTTTGACTAAAGTAGCTCAAACAACGGATTCAATAGTCGTTGGAGGATTTATTGAAAAGGAAGGATATGATATATACAATGCCGCAATGATAGTATCAAATAAAGGATTAATCGGTTCATATAGGAAAATTCATTTATATTATAAGGAAAAACTATGGTTTACTCCAGGGAACAAGCCTTTAAGGGTATATGATGTTGATGGAGTTAGAATAGGTATTATGATTTGTTTTGACTGGATTTTCCCAGAAACTGCACGGACTCTTGCCCTTTTAGGTGCGGATATAATTGCCCATCCATCAAATTTAGTTCTTCCGTATTGTCAAAAAGCAATGGTAACAAGATGTTTAGAAAATCGAGTATTTGCCATAACTTCGAATAGAATAGGTGATGAAAAAAGAGGAGTAGATCATTTTAGGTTTACAGGTAGAAGTCAAATAACCTCTTATAATGGAGAGGTCTTGTCTTTAGCCCCAGAATCCGAAAAATTTGCTGATATTGTTGAAATTGATATTGAAAGGGCAAGAAATAAAAATCTTAATGATTTTAATAATTTATTTGAAGATAGACGTAAAAAATTTTATCAAAATTTTTAAAAAATATTACTGATGTTCTTTTTATGAAGATAGGATATCCATGTATAAATCTGAGTTTACAATGTAGAAGTAGCAGAACATTTCGTTTAAAAAATTATTCAGAGGAAAAGCTTATTGAAACTATTGAAAATAACTTAAATTGTTTAAAAGAAATATTAGAATTTAATTATCATAATAATATTTTCTTTTTTAGAATTACATCAGATTTAATTCCTTTTGCTTCGCATCCAATAATGAGATTTGAGTGGCAAAAACATTTTAAATTAAAATTTGAAGAAATAGGTTCTTATATAAAAGAAAACTCAATGCGTATCACAATGCATCCTGGTCAATATACTGTACTCAATTCTAACAATGAAAAAGTGGTTCAAAATAGCGTAAAAGAATTGATATATCATAAAGATGTCTTAGAATTATTGGGATTAGATTCAAAAGCGAAAATAATCACTCATATTGGAGGTGTTTATGGTGATAAGAAAAATAGCATCAAGCGATTTATAAAACGATATAATGAACTAAATCAAGATATAAAAAAACACTATGTTATTGAGAATGATGATAAATATTATTACTTGAGGGATTGCCTATTGATTAATGAATCTACAGATATACCTATTGTTTTAGACTCATATCATCATTATTGTCATAATCAAGGAGAATCATTGGAAGAGGCTATAGAACTCACTCTTAAAACTTGGAAGAGAAAAGATGGAATTCCTATTTTACATTACAGTTCTGAACACCCTTTTAAAGGAAAATATAGACATGCTGATGAACTTGAGATAAATGATTTTAGAAAATTTATTGAAATAACAAATATGTATGATTTTGATTTAATGTTAGAGATTAAAAATAAAGAGAAAAGTGCAATATTAGTTGCTAATATGCTAATAAATGATGAAAGATTTAATCAAAAAGTATCACAATTACACGTTTAGAATAGTTTTTTTAAAATTAATACTACTTACAATTGGTGTCAAGTATGAGTATAATTAAATTACCAAAAATGACTGAAAAAGAAATAAAAGAAGCAATCAACTCTCAAGATTTATGTAGAATAGCTTTTTTAGATGATAAATATCCATATATCTGCCCTTTCCAATATGTTTTATTTGAAGACAATCTATTTTTTCATTTTACTGATTATGGTAAAAAAAAAAGAATTCTTACAAAAAATCCTAATATATGCGTTTCTATAGAAAAGTTCGAGGCAGATCTTAGTAGTTATTATTTTATTTCTATGCAGGGTAAATTAGAATTAGTTGAAGATAATACTTTAAGAAATAAAATTATTAATCAAATGGTCAGATCCGCACGTAGTAAATATTCAAAAAATTTTTTATCCGTACATGGTTTTGAAAAAACTAAAGGTTGGGATGGATTTACGGTAAAAGATCAACTTATATACAAATTTAAACAAGTTAGAAATCCAATTGGTTTAAAATCAATTTAAAAATATGTAAAGTTTCTCGTTAGATAAAATCTAATATTTAAATAGAAATTTGATTTGGAAAAGTTTGGCTAACTTTAAAGAATAAAATCTCATTTTTATTATTTTATTCTCTCCAAATCATTAAATTTTATTAATTTTTTCCAGAACTTGTAAAATTTCATTGTTTTCTGGTATATCATGCATATTTTTCCCGTAATACGCATATTGAATGATTCCTTTCTTATCAACTATTAATAGTCCAGGCATACGACCGAGTTTTATCCATCTTTTTTCTTGTTTTAACATCTTAGCGACCTTTTCTGATTCGTCAAAAAAGATAGCATACTTTCGTGCATATTTCCGCTCCATTTTTTTAGCATTTTTCTCATTATCCACCAAAATTGGATACAAAAAACCATCCAAATCTCCAAATTTTTCAAAATCTCTTCTTAATCTAGCAGCATGCCATCGACAAAATGGTCAATTAATATCTCTAAACAATACAAGTATTACATTTTTTTTGTTTTCAAAGTCTCTAATATTGATTGTTTCACCTCTAGAATTTGGCAAACTAAACTCTTTGATTTTAGTGCCGACTAAATTGAATTTATCTTTCAAGTTGATTTCACTTTAGTTTTTATTAATATTTTAAATAAAGAATAAATAAATATTCCTAAATTATTTAAACTTTTATAAGATACAGAGGCCATTTTTTTAAAATACCTTTAGGATTTTTCCCTAACCTAACTTTATCTAACATCTCTGAACGTGTTGCTAGGAAATCTATAGGATTATTTTTTATTAATTGGAGTTCAATATTTTTTTTCTTTATTTGTTCTTTAAAGTCATCATTCCTAATGCATTCAAATAGTAAATTACGAAGGGATTTAGTATCCGAACAATTTTTATTTCCATTTGTGAGAAGTATTAATTTCCAAACAATTTTATTAACTCCACTCTGTTTTAATAAAAGAATAGAATCTAAATCTAATTTACAGTTATCTCTTAGACAATTTAAAAGATAGCGAGGTTCATAAACGTCAAAATTCTCAAATGTGAAGTAATCACCAGCATACACTTTATAAACTGAAGGCAATTGTATTTCTTTAGATACTTTTATTTGATAATTTAATTGAAAGCAAGAACGTAGGATTTTACCTTCAATTTGAGGGATAGTTTCTTGATTAACAATTTTTATAATATCCCCTATATCTATATTGATAAAAGGTTTAGAACCATTTAATTTTGATATTAAAAGTCTGCCAATTTTGTGTTTACTTCGTGAAATTAATTCTTTTTTACCTTTATTTTCAACCACAGGTAAAGTTAAAGGAAAAACATATAAATTTCCAGTTCTCGAAAAATTATAATCATCCTTGGTAATACTGGCAGCAAAAGGACCTATTTCAGAAGCTACATACAGATTTATGAAATTTTCCTTACCTTTTTCCCAATTCATAAACTTACGTATTTTATTCCAGTCATTTTCGGAAAGAGAAGTAATGCCAAAAACAACTGTTGCTTTTGAAATTTTCTTGGATAGTAGGTTTTGAATTTCTTTTGCACCATTTTTAATCCCTTGACTCTTAATTTTTAATATTAATTTATCCAATAGCGGATTATCAATAGTTTTTATGGAATCAATTGAATTTTTCAATCCAATGATGAATTTCTCAATATCAGCCCATCCTAGAATTGTTGATGCTGGAGCAGAAACAGCAGAGATATTTTTTAATGACAAAATTTTTGTTATGACTTCTATATTTCTAGAATTCTTGTATTGAAAGAATGTGTAAGAAAGTGGCTTTATTATAGATAACATCAATCTCTGTGAAAACTCAGAAGAATACAGAGAAATATAATTTTTTTCTTCATATACATTTAGTCCATCATTTTTAAGTCTTGAAGGAACAAAAATTACAATAGAAGAACTTGAATTGAGGCCACTTGACTCAAATATTGCTTGCATCCCCGGAGCCCAGTATTTTTGGATGATATTTCGAGACATATGAAGCCATTTAAGAGCAGATAAATCACTATTTGTAGTACCTGAACTATGACAAACAATTAAAGGTTCTGATGTTTGAAAATTTCTCAAATATTCATAAAGGTTGATGGATAAATCTTTTGAATCTGTTTTTTCTTTTGTAATCCTCTCAAAAATATCATTATTCGATGAGAATCCAGAATTTTTGATAGCAAGTTCCTCATACTCTTCTTTTGATGATATATCAAGCCATTTCTTCCAATCTGTAGAAGGAATATTGGAAAATTGCTTATCAAATATTTCTTGTGTTTCTAAATCAAAATCAAAGGAATTCAATTCAATAATAATATTTCATTTATATTAGAAAAAAGAGAAAAAAAAATAAATAATTATCCTAAAACTATATAAAATGCACAATAATTCCATAAAGACCCGTTTCAGAATCCTGAAATATTGGTAAATGCGGAGGGAAATATGTAAATACTGCAAATAATATACCGAATCCAATTAATATAATCCAAGATGCTTTAATATATAACTTAGATAATTGCTCTTTCATCAAGATTTTATAGCTTACTAATTGCCCTATTATAACTCCTAATACAAAGCTTAAAATATCTACAATTAGTAACTCTGTCCCAAGTATAGCTGTATATGAGTAAAAAACAATCAATATAGTACTAATACTTATTATAAATGAAATTGTTTTACCTAAAATTAGATTATTCGCTTTATCTTTAATGTAATTATATTCTATTAGTGAAAATATGATTAATGGCCAAAATGGTAACTTAAGATGCTCCCAAACACTTTCGTTGACTGGAAAAATAGCTCCTAATGGACTCCAGTAATTCAATAACGCAAACATAAAATGAAATAAAGCTCCCAGCATAACCACAAATATTATTCCCAGCATTTCCCATTTTAGAATTGTTTTTTTCATAGACATTTTTCAAATCATAATTTAATATAATAGTTATCCTTTAAAGTAGGATTCCTAAGGATCTATAATTATTTGGAGGTAAAAAAAGTCGTGTTTTGATTCTATAAACTTTATAGCAACAATAGTTTATTATAACCAAAATTTATTCAATATTGTTTATATTTTCTAAATTTTAATTATAATCGTTTTTGCTACAATGTTAACCTTTATAACATGGTTGGTAAGAACATTTGTTTTTCAGAGAAGAATATTTTACACTCATCATGAAATACTTGTACTTATCACTATCATTTTCCTTATGATTAGCATATGTCTGGGAATGGAGAGTATTTTCTTAAATCCAAAAAATCACTATGGCACAAAAATTTCAGCTATTTAGCTCTATTATCTTTTCTAGTCTCCATCAGTTCTGGATTAATGTTAATATTTTTTTAGTGATTGAAAATAAATTTAATTATGAAAGCAGCAGTTTTTGATGGAAAGAATGTTTCTATTAAATTAGTTGAAAACCCTTCAATTCGAGATTCTCAAGTTTTAGTTCAAGTTAAGGCTGTCGGATTATGTGGTACAGATTTGGCAATTGCAAATGGTGATTTGCCTGTACCTACACCAATAGTTCTTGGCCATGAATTTGCAGGAAAAATTGTGAAAGTAGGAAAAGATGTTGATCATATTTGGCTCAACGAAAGAGTTACATCTGAAATAAACAGCAATATTGATTTAAATTGTTATTACTGCAGGCAAGGATTATTTACTCAATGCATATCTCGTAAAGCTCTTGGTATAGATATCGACGGAGCTCTTGCTGAATATATAGCTTTAGAATCGTACCTGCTTCATAAGATACCTGATTCAATTTCCTATGAAGAAGCTACATTTATTGAACCTCTCGCAGCTGCCTATCAAACTTTTGAGATGATGCCTATTGGAAAATATGATAAAAATATGGCATTATTTGGTCTTGGGAAATTAGGATTGTTAATTACTCAAGTATCGTTGTCTAAAGGATTAAAATTAATTGTTATAGATGGTTCTAATAAAAAATTAAGTTTAGCTAAAAAATTTGGAGCACATCATCTTTTAAACAGATTAGAATACGAAAATATTCCTATGGTAATAAAGAATCTTACTGATGGATTAGGTGCGGATATTGTGGTTGACACTACGGGTAATCCTACAGCTTTAAAAGATATTATGGAGTCATGTAGAACTCGTGGAAAAATTCACGTAAAAAGTACTCACGGAGTTGAAACCCAAATAAATCTTACGGATCTTGTAGTTCGTGAACTCACACTTTATAGTAGCAGGTGTGGCCCATTTGAAAAAGCGATTGAAGGCATAATTTCAGGTCAGATTCAAGTTAAAGATTTAATTTCAAAAAAATTCAAACTAGATGAGATTAATGAAGCGTTTAAATCTTATTACTTAAGCAGAGACCATATTAAAACAATTATTACTATTTAGATCCCTTTTTCTTATTATTCTTATTCACTCAATTAAAACTTAAAAATTATGAATGATTCCAATTTTTAAGCATTAATATGGTGAACACTGAAACAGAAGTTATTAAAAAACCTTCTAAAAAGAAAATTATTAAAGAAGATATTCAATTCCAGTATTTCTGGTATCTTTTTGTCTTATTTACGATTATTTTAATCTCATATCTAATTCCGACAATATTATTCATGGTTTACTTTTTACTTTATTTTATCCCTTCCTTCTTAGAAGCTCCAAATTTCTTATCCATTTTTATTAACTTAAAACCTCTTTTGGCATTAATAACTATGCCTTTAGTTATAATTGGATGTTATTTAATTCGCCTATTTCTTATAGCTATCGTTGCTCGCTTTTTTTGGGCATTGTCAGAAAAAAAGTCCCCTTCTCAGCCTGGTATTATCCCAAGGAATTTCCCAAGTAGAACCTTGAATTATTACCATATAAGATCTTTTATATTGAAATATCCTAAAAATGCTTTTAACAAAGGTATATTTCCATGGTTGCAACCTTGGCTATATAATTTTATAAAAGCTAGCCAAATTGGAAAAGGTACAACAATAGAAGAATCGTCAGGTACTGATAAATTTTTGAAAATTGGAGAAAATGTTTATCTTGGTGTCAATTCGGTATTATCCAGTCATATGATTGATGGAATATTTGGAAATATTACTTATTTTAAAGTTAAAGTTGGTGATAATGTTACTGCAGCAGCAAAAAACTTAATTGCACCTGGAACTGAAATAAAAGAAAATTCTTATCTACTCCCAATAGCTTCCACCCCAAAACATAGTATATTAAAAGGAAATAGCTACTATTTTTCTGGAGGTGCAAGACCGCTAAGTAAAATATCTAAAAGAAAAGTTAGGAACTATTTGAAAATAGATCCAGATACTTTAAAGGAAATAGAAGATGTGAAAGATTCAAATATTACTTTAAAAAATGAAATGAAAGACTTGGATGATGAGAAAGAAGAAAGTTTAGCGATTGATTTTGTTACCAGTAGTGCAATAAGTAGAGTTAATATAAAATTTTTAATCTTATATATACCTATTTTTTGGCTTTCAGGAATGTTAGATTCTATAATATTTTATACATATACTTATTATATTCAAAACCCGTTCTTCCTGATCTTTTTTTTACCCACGATAATCATTTTTATGTGGTTCATATTTATAGTCTGCTGTCTAATTTTCAGTAAATTATTTCTAATATTAATAAATTTGATTCATAAACCAAAAGAAGGAGTCTTTAAGGCTGAAAAAGGTGATACTGATTTTGAATTTTGGTGCTTAAGAACTGAATTAAAAAAAATTGTATTATGGCTTGTAAGAAATTGGCCTATTCCTTGGATGGATATTCTAGTTTTTAAATGGTTTGGTATAAAAATGAGTCTTTCAATTTCCTTGTATGATGCTTGGTGTGATACTGAATTCATTCATTTCGGACGTAAAGTATTAATTGGGCAGGGAGCAACTGTAATGTCTTCAATGGTAATTGGTAAATATTTAATAATCAAAAAAGTGATCTTTGATGATTATGTACTTATTGGAGGCGAAACAACTATTGCACCAGGTACAATTGTAGGTAAAGAAACTTTAGTTGGTGCTTTGTCTTATTCAGTATATAATCAAATACTAGAGCCAGGTTGGGTTTATTTTGGAATGCCTATCGTTAAATTAAAGAAGAACAAGTATGCAGAAAAACGACGTAATAAAATAACAAAAAGAGATGTTGATGCAGAAAAGAAATTTGATGTTGATCATGATATCAATATTGACGATGATAAAAAAGACCTAATTTAACCTAAGTCTATTTTTAATTGAATTCTAATGAAATTCTTTAAATTTACACAAATTTCTGTTAAAATCTTTTTATCTTGATAAAATAAGTGGGTTCTTGGGCAATCTTTATCGAAATTACAATCTTTTTTTTGGAAATCATAAATTAGAGGATAAAAACGGCATCCTTGGGGATGATATCCATATATCTTGCACTTTTTTGTTAAGAAATCAAAAAAAAAACATTCATTATCTAGATTTCTCATCTGAAAATTGCCCTTATCATTTTTAAAGACAAAGTCTTTTTTCCGTATTTTATTCGGATAACAATTTATTATTAAGTCTATATCTTGTTGAGATAGTATCATTTCTGTTTCTAAACAGCAATTTCCGCAATTTTCACATATATTTTCCATGTTAATTTTTTGTTTTTATCTATCATTCATAAATTTAAAAGGAAAAAAAAATAACTATTAAAGTAATTAAGTATCAATTGCTTTTTAATAGCATAAAAATTATTATAAATAAATTAAAAATTAGAAAAAAGGATACGAATGAGTGTTCCTAATACAATGCGGGTTGGTCCCTTCACACCAACGGTGCTAGTTAAAAAAAAATATTTAATTTTTTATATATTTCTTATATGGGCTAGTATCATCCCTTTACTCTTAGAATTATGGGTATATTGGCAATGGTTATGGAACCCAATTAGACCTGTCCATTTTTATACATTCCTACCACTTTTAGCTGTTCTTATGTATGTAACGATTGTTTTTGCAGGAATAATATTCGCTAAAATCCTTTTAATTATTGTAAATGGAATTCACAAACCCCGAGAAGGAGTTTTTTTGAGAATTCCTGAAGATAAAGATTATCGATACTGGAGTTTAAGAAACACTATAAAGCGTTGGCCTGTTTGGCTTGCTCACAGATTTCCGTTTCCCGGGATTATGGATAATATTTGTTTTAAAATGTTTAACGTAAAAACCAGAATATCCAATTCTTTATTTGAGGGATGGGTTGATACGGAATTCATTGAATGTGGGAGGGATGTGGTAGTAGGACAGGGTGCTATAGTCCAATCTGCTGTTATTATCGGAAATCTTTTAATTATCAGGAAAACAATTATCGAAGATGATGTAAGAATAGGTTCTCATGCGATAGTTATGCCAGGAACACACATAGGTCAAAAATGTATCTTAGCTGCCAATTCTGTAACAACTGTTGGACAAGTATTAGAAGATGGCTACATTTATGCAGGTATACCTGCTAAAAAGTTTAAAAAGAATTATTTCTTTGAAGATGGTTTAGAAGATAAAATAGGACATGTTGAGGATGTTGAAGCATTAAGAGAGAAATATGAACAAATTTATGTTAAACGATATGATGAACTTAAACGTAAAGACCGTCGTGAAATAAAAAGAGAAAAGAAAGAAGAAGAAAAGAAACGATTTGATTCCGCAACAGATGAATGGGAAGATTTTGATGATGGTTTTAATATTTAATTTAAAAATTTATTACTTGAAATAGATGGATTTCATTTCATTATGAGTGAAGTATCTGAAGAAAGCAGTCTTTTAAGTCAAAATGAGACAATAAAGGAAGAAATTAAGCTTCAGTATCACTTGTACATTTTAATTTTTGCATTGATATTTTATAGTTCATGGATAATCCCCGGAATTTGTTTTTTTTGGTACTTTCTTCAAGTTTTCATTCCGTATGTGTTAAATGTTCCTCATATTCTTCTTATTTTTACTCAAATAGAATCACTAATTGCATTCTTTTCCATGCCCTTTATTCTCATCAGTTGTTATTTACTTCATTTATTATTTTTAGGAATTTCTACTACGATTTTTTGGAAGTTATCTGAGAAAATCTCTCCATCAAAAGAAGGAATAATCCCACGAAATATCCGTAGTAAAGCAGTAAATTATTATCATATTAGAGGTTTTATGATTAAATATGGAAAGAATGCTTTTACAAAAGGAGTTTTTCCCTGGCTAAGTAATTGGTTTTTCAATTTTATAGGAGCAAGTAAAATAGGGAAAGGTACAACATTTGAGGAGTCTATAGTTAATGATAAATTTCTTGAAATTGGAAGAAACTGTTATATAGGAGTAAATTCTGCTTTAGGGACTCATGTAGTAGAGGGGATTTTTGGTAATATCTCATATTTTAAAATTAAGGTTGGTGACAATGTGACAGCCGCAACAACAAATCTAATTGGCCCGGGATCAGAAATAAGCGATAACTCATTTATGCTTCCCTTAGCATGCGCAACAAAACATAGTATTGTAGGAAAAGAATCCCAAATCAACTATTATTGGGGGATGCCGTTGAGGAGAATTTTTCGGAAAAAATTAATACAATATTTAGGAGTAACACCAAAAGATCTAGAGAAAAATGAAAATATTAAAGGTTATGCTGATAAAAAGTTGATAAAAAAATTAAAACCTACAGAACTACTTGAAGACTCACTAATTAATCAACAATTAGAGAACAAAATAATTGAAGAAGAGAAAAAGGATATAAATTCTTTGACTCCTGCAGATGTAGAAATAGATTTTGCTACGAGTTCTGCGATTAGTAGAGTTAATTTAAAATTTTTGACAGTTTATTTACCGATATTTTGGTTAACTGGGCTAATAATCTCAATCTTTTGGTATTGGTATCTTTCCTCAGAGAATTGGGATATGGTTGTAATATTCCTTCCTCTTGTTATTTTTGCCTCAATATATTTTTTTATTTTTGGGTGTATGCTTTTTACAAAATTATTTTTAATTCTTATTAATTTAATTCATAAGCCTAAGGAAGGGGTCTTCAAAGCAGTTAAGGGGGATAAGGATTTTGAATTTTGGGCATTAAGAAAAGAATTAATGAAATTACCTTTATGGTTCATGCGAAATTCACCATTCCCATGGTTAGATTTCCTAGTTTTTAAATTATTTGGGGTTAATATGGATGCTTCTAGTCATCTTAATGATACTTGGTGCGATGGAGAATTCATAAAATTTGGGAGGAAAAATTTAATCGGTCAGGGAGCAAATGTAATGTCAAGTATGGTGGTAGGCAAGTATTTAATCATTAAAAAAGTAATATTTGATGATTATGTAATGGTCGGCGCTCATACAACGATAGTTCCTGGTGCAATAGTGGGTAAAGAGACGGTCGTTGGCGCAATTTCTACTACAACCACTGATCAAATTCTTGAACCTGGCTGGATCTACACAGGAATACCTGTTTTAAAATTTAAACCTAATAAGTATGCCGATTCCCGTAGAGAAATCCTCATGAAAAAAGATGTGGACGAAGCAATGAAATATGAAATTGAGCATGAAGTTAATATCGATGAGGATAAAAAAGATTTGATCAAATCTGAAGAAAATTCGAAATAATAAGTTATATAACAAGAAAAGATTTACAGAATAAATAATTTAGTTATAATTTAAATATAATATTCTCTTATTGATATAAATGTAAAATTTATGAACCTTATCCAATAGATTTGATAATGTTAAAAAAGAGAATTATTGGTATTATTTTAATAGTAATTACGGGGTGCAGTCTTATCATTTTTGTCCCAATTCAAATAATTTCAATCCATCTCTCATCCTACAGTACGATTAACGAATTTAGTTGTTTTAAATATAAACCAAGTTCACCATCTTCTATTGAAAAACTATATATTAATAGTGATGTGGGTAATGTAGAAATACGATATATTGATCCACCAGTTGATTATTATGCGTTGATAGATGTAAATATTGTGTTGAATGGGCAAAAAGTTGCAGGAAAATCATATGGAGATTACTTGAATATCACATGGGACAACTCAAGTTCTCCAGTAAATTTTAGATTGGAGATTATATCAGATGATTGGTTTAATCCATCATTGTGGTTAATTCAAGATGTTAGTATAATTGTAAATCTCAGAAAAGATATTGTTTTTGATATATTAACAAATCTAACCAAAGGAAATTTTGAAATAACAGTTCCATACCCGGTTTCAATCGGTAGTATAGCGACCAATGTGTCGAATGGAAACATTTTATATGATTTTGAGTACTGCTCAATCCAAGAAAACATAACTGTGAATATCAATGAAGGAGATCTAACTTTTAAGATAAATGATGTGGAATATGCTCATAATAATATTTGGGATTTAAATGTTGGAAAAGGTAATGTAAACTTTGAAATCTTCCAAAATAGAGATATGGGTGCTAACATTACAGGTTTAATAAAAGTTAATGATGGAAGGGTGTTTATCCTTTATGAGGATAACAGTGCTGATATTGGAGCTATACTTGAAATTCCCTATGGAGATGATTTCATGGATAAAGATGGATTTCCTACTTGTATATCAGGGGTTCCTAATTTAGATTGTACCCGCGTACATGGTTTTGATTACCCTCATATTGAAGCAACTACATATGAGGGTATTGTTTATTTTACATCAGATGATTTACTAACAAACATCGTTAAGGGTTATTATAATATAAGGTTTGAAATCATACAGGGATATTTTGACATGAATCTGAAAAGCATACCCTTTTTATTTGAATAAAATCATCTTAACATTTTCTTAATTTTTTTTTGGTGTCTTGGACTGATGTGCGGCTATTAATAAAAATCTAAACATTTTTCGCATATATTAGACGAAAGAAACTGTTGTAAATACTATTTTAAATGGATAAACTTGCCATCCCATTAAATTTGATGCATATATATCTAAATTTCTTGGAGAGAGCGTAAATATAACAGGGACAATTTCTTCAATTAAAAGTTCCTGAATATGATAGTATATCCCTTCTCTTAAAACGGGGTCTGTTTCCTTAACTCCTTCTTCTATCAATTCATCAATTACACTAACATTAAAGCCGGTCCATAAAGTCCATTTTGAATGATAATCAAACATACCATTGTGTGGATCGTTATAGTCATACATCCACATTAATGTTTCAAGTTGAGACGGAGCACCACTCCAAATTGATTGACATGATACATTGACTCCAATTTGTTTAAGATTATCTGGAAAAGGAATTGGCGGTAATTCAGTATATGGATTCCCTGTATAATAAGATAAATTATATGTTGCAAGAGACGATCCATTAGTTACTAATTGCTCCCATTCGTTTCCTGCTGTAATATTGTCATTTGCGGTTAAGCCCGCTGTTCCAGGCCAACTTTCATCAATTAAAATTTGTCTCGCTTTTGAAATGTTATAATAAGGAATGTCAATACCAGTAGTGTTAGAGTAAGGGATACCTTCTGGAATTGGGGATCTAGCTGTTATAGAGTTAGGAACTATTTCAAGTATATTAGAATAATTAATCGCATAAGATATTGCCTTTCTCATTGTACTATTAACAAATTTAGGATAAAAAAAAACATAATAATGGCTTATAGTAGGCTTTTCTTGAACTATAATTCCTAGATCACCTTTGAGCAGTTCGATAGATCGATCTGGATATAAAAATATTAATTGTTTAATAAAATCTCGGTCTACCATATGAATTTCTCCGGCTAAAAGCGCATTCCATAAAGCGTTAATACGATTAGTAACATTAGTTGGAGAATAAATCGTTAAAATTACCTTATCAATTTCAGGTTTTATTCCCCAGTAATTTTTATTAGGAGATAATGTCATATTGACATCAGGTTCATAACCATCATATGTAAAAGGACCGGTTCCAACTAAATTATCAGTGTGTATATCTAGGGTTTCATCAGCCAAGGTTGATGTTGGCGATAAAATACTTGTAGCACTATGAGTTAATAATTCTCGGAAAGGTACAAAAACATCATTTAAAACAAATTTTATAGTATAAGAATTCAAAACTAGAGTTTTATTCACAATCCAGCGCCCATCTGGTAAAAAAAACAGGTAACCCCACCAAATCCTATATGGGTCTGATGGATCTATAATTTGAAGAATTCTATCGAAATTCCATTTAACAGCTGCTGCATTAAATGGTGTTCCATCATGGAATGTTACCTTCTGTCTTAAAGTACAAGTGAAATTCAAGTGATCAGAACTCCAAGTTCCCTCTAATGCGAGCTTAGAAACAGTTTGAGATTTACCATCAATATAAATATTATCAAATAAAGTTTCGGTAACATGATTAATTACTATTTCTTCCGAAGATCTGCCATATTCAAGAGGGTCAATTTTTTCAATAAGCCCTGTTATACCTACTTTAAGGGTACCTCCTTCTTGTGGTCCATCCAAAATAATAATTCCGCTTATAATACCAGTTATTGCTACAATTGATATCAATCCTCCAATTATGATTGGTTTCTTGAAACTTTCAATTTTTAGAGGTTTTTTTTTAGGTGAGGCTTTTTCAACTGTCATTTTAATCTCTTCTATAGAAGTTTTTAGATTAATGAATGTTATATAATGTAAGATTTCACATCTATGTATAACATAAAAATTGATTAAATCTATAATTAAACTTTTCTATTTATGTTGACCATGTTTTATCTAAAATAATATAATTTTAGAATCTGAGAAAAAGATAAAGAGAAAAAAAATATATAGAATGGAGGAATAGTGGTTGAGGTTTGGTCATTCGAGAAGCTATTCATCTGAACTATTTCCTCCTTTTTCTATTTTTTATTAAAAAAATTAAACCCTCACCCATTTCATGTCGCGCTACTTTATTGTGTGAATTTCTATGAATTCACCAGCCCAAATTACGGGTGCAAAACCACGTAGGGGATGATCATCTGGTAAATTGGCTATTGCTATTCCCAATCCTTTTAATGAAAATTTTGCTGGTACTGGATCTGAGGTAGAAATGTCATCTTCATAATAATCTCCAGGACCGTATCCAACGAAATGTTCGCCTAGCCAATGAAGACCATTTTCATAAAAAAAACCGTCCCAAATATCATATATATTCGGTAGTTGAATACCATAATCTCCATCATCCATTGTAAAATGATTAAAGTAATGAAATTCTCCGACACCTTCAAATATCCAGAATAATTGGTATTCATCTCCAATAAGTCGGAATTCACCTATAATACACGGCAAATTATGGACGTATAAGTTTACTCTTACATCAAGAGATCCATCAGAAATCTCTTTTTCGAGGATAAAGCCATCAAAAGTTACTTGTGGATTATCGTACCAATCATCAAAAAATAAGATTCTATTTCCGGCATACCAGTAACCAAAAGAATAATTTAATTCACCCCATTCATCAAGTGACCTTATTTTTTCATTTGTTGCTCCAAGTACTGCAGGGATAAAGCTAAGAACACAAATTCCTAATACCATTAGCAAAAGAATTTTCTTTTTTTCCATTTTTATTCGACCTCTGTTTGTTTTAAACTTTTTTTTTAATTCATTTTTTTCTTTTTTGGCAAATTGTTGCTAATTGGTTATTATGCTTAATCGTTATTTTTAGATTTGACTTCGAAACTTCTCACGAATTTCGAATGATGTGGGGTTATTATATAATGAGAATATTTTATCCGTGAGGAAAATTGTCTTAGAAGTGTGAATGCGAAGTTTATATAAGAGGAAATTCTACAATTTAATTAAAATTTTTAAACTCAACTATCCTATTTATATTAAAAACCTTTTACATAAAAGTATATTAAGATATAAGTTTATAGATAATATAGAATTTAAGAAATGATGGGTGTGTTAGTAAAATCTGCGCCAATAAGATTAATTATCCTCCACAAGAATTAATCAATCCGTCTGGTATCGAAAAGAAAGATTTTGAATATAT